>CAZGTR010000106.1:0-4588 GCA_964528715.1 uncultured Oscillospiraceae bacterium
ACAATCCCTTCCTTTGGCATCTCATTTTTGCTTCTGCATTTTGCTCATCACTATGGGTATAAAAATACCGCTCTGGAAACCAGAACGGTATTTATTGCTTATTCGTAGTCGTCGCTATTGTACCCATTGGGGTAATCCCGTAGCAACAATTCAACCTCTTTATCACAAAGTTGCTTTAGCGAAGATTCTGGATTCTTCTTATAGAATTCCAGCAGTTCTTTCTCGTAAGAAAGTTTCTGCAAATTTGTCAGCAAAAGGTACATAGTCGTTTCTTCGTAGTCTTTTTTTCAAAGACGCTATTTCCGAAATTCTGGGAAACCATTTTCCCAAATTCTGATAGTTCTTCCATATTTGCACCTCCTGCGCTATCTTAATCTGTACTTACCAATTATTGCACACCCACCATATCCATCCGTTTCAACAGTGTAAATATACCCATTATGATGGACGTGCTTTATTTCTCCAGCTTCAACGTTTGGATAGCGAGTCATCAGCTCGCCGCAAACCAAGCAGTATTCGCTACGCTCCACTTGCGCACCTTTGTACTTCCGTTGCGGCGATGGCGCATATTTTTGTTTTTTTATTTTACCATGTTTGCGTTCTTTGTCAACACCGAACGTAAATCTTCCATCACTGCCGTGATTGTGATTATAGCGCTTCTCTGGATTGTCCTCCGGCTCATTGATCTCTTCCGCATCTAATCCGGGATTAATACTTTGCATATCCACCTGCTTGCCGGTATTTGTGACATAATAGCGTTGGGTTTCCGGGTCATACAAAACATCGCCCAGGGACATGGCAAAGACATTCAATCCATCCACCGGCTTCATCTTTTCCCGGTAGCAAGTTTACTCGATTCGGACAGCTTCGGATCGGGAGTTGTTTTTTGTCATATATGCAGTTGATATTTGCAAATCACGGTTTTTCCGTTTTTTTATTCCGGAATGTCCACCATGGAATTACATTTTTACTTCGTCAATTTTAATGAATTTTTTATTTCCATTCTGTGCAACATTCCAAATCGATTGGCTGAAAACACAGTTTTGTTGACTTTTAAGCAATAAACAGTTATTCTTATAGTAAATAAATGATGTAGTAGCACGGTCAGCCCGTCCGGGAGTAAAAGTCAAATTCTGCAAAAATATGGACATATTTTTGTAGGGTTTGTTTTTTCGCCGTACTGCTTCATTCCGGTGCACCTGCGCCGGTCAATCGATCACAAAAGGAGTTTTTATCATGGGATTCTTTACAAAACTTTTTGGAAAGTCCACCGACGCCATCTGCGCCCCCATCGCAGGTAAGGCTGTGGCCATCAACACCGTTTCCGACCCCACGTTTGGCGAGGAGATCCTGGGCAAAGGTATCGCCATCCAGCCGTCCGACGGCAAGGTGGTCGCCCCCTGCGACTGCACCGTGGATATGATGTTTGAGACCGGTCATGCCGTCAGCCTGGTGGCTGATTTTGGCGCCGAGATCCTGATCCATGTGGGTCTGGACACCGTCAACCTCAAGGGCAAGCACTACACCATCCACGCCCACTCCGGTGACAAGGTCACCAAGGGCCAACTGCTGATGGAGTTTGATGTGGAAGCCGTCAAGGCCGAGGGCTATGATGTGATCACCCCCGTGGTCATCTGCAACAGCGGCGACTACACCACCTTCAACACCCACATCGACCAGGATGTGGTCCCGGGCGATGTGATCATCGAGCTGGCAAAGTAAATCCCCCCGAAAGGAAGTTTATCCATGAAACATGGTACCGGAAGTCCGGTTTATTCCAATGTCGCCATTGGCCCCGCCGTGGTCTATGAAAAGGCCCAAATCAGCGCCAATGTCACCGTTGGGACCCCTGCCCAGGAGCAGGAAAAATTCGACGCCGCCTGTGTCACCGCCAAAGAGCAGCTTTCTGCCCTTTATGAGACTGCGAAAGTAGAATTGGGCGAGGAACAGGCCGCCATCATTGAAGTTCAAATGCTCATGCTGGACGATCTTGACTATCTGGAGTCTGTCCAGGATGAGATCGCCGCCGGTTGCCCCGCCGCTGAAGCGGCAGAGGGTTGCGGCGAAGCCATCGCCCAGGTCTTTGCAGCCCTGGACGACGAATACATGAAAGCCCGCTCTGCGGACATCCGGGATGTGTCCCGGCGTGTGGCCGGCATTTTGTCCGGTGCCACCGGGTTCCAGTTGCCGGAGGGGGATTTCGTGCTGATCGCAGAAGATCTGGCTCCCAGCGAGACCATCCAGCTCCCCCGGGAGCGGATTTTGGCCTTCGTGACCCAGCAGGGCTCTTCCAGTAGCCATACTGCCATTCTGGCAAGAATGCTGAATATCCCCTCTCTCGTCCAGGCAGACATCGATCTGGATGAGGCGAAGAAAGCGAGCATCTGCGCCGTGGACGGCATCACCGGCGAATGGTTCCTGGATCCCAGCGAGGAAGTTCTTTCCCAGCTGAAGGTCAAGCAGGAAGCCGCCGCCAAAGACCGTGCCGCTCTGGAGGCCTATCGAGGCCACGAAAGCATCACCAAGTCCGGCAAGAAAATCCTGCTGTGCGCCAACATCGGCTGTCCTGAGGATGCTGAGGCCGCCATTGCATGCGATGCCGAGGGTGTGGGCCTCATGCGCAGCGAGTTCCTGTACTTAGGGCGTGATACCCTCCCCACCGAGGAAGAGCTGTTTGAAGCCTATCGCCAAGTGGCCCAGACCATGCAGGGCAAGCCTGTGGTCATCCGCACCCTGGACATCGGTGCCGACAAGCAGGTGGATTATATGGATCTTCCCACGGAAGAAAATCCCGCTTTGGGCCTGCGTGGCCTACGGATCTGCCTGACCAGAGAAGAAATTTTCCGTCCCCAGCTCCGGGCCATTTACCGGGCTTCCGCTTATGGCAATCTGAACATCATGTTCCCAATGGTTGCCGCCGTTTGGGAATTGCAGGAGGCCAAGGCGCTGTGCGCCCAGGTCCGGGAAGAGCTGGTTGCCGAAGGCATCGCCATTGTCGAAGTGCCCATCGGCGTGATGATCGAGACCCCCGCCGCCGCCGTTCTGGCTGGCGAGCTGGCAAAAGAAGCCGACTTTTTCAGCGTCGGAACCAATGATCTGACCCAGTATACTTTGGCTGTGGACCGTCAGAACGCCCATCTGGGCCGGTTCTATGATCCCCACCACCCTGCCGTTCTGGCGCTGATGGGTCATATCGCAAAATGTGCGCAGGAAGCTGGCATTTGGGCCGGCATTTGCGGTGAGCTGGGGGCTGACCCCACCCTCACAGAAACCTTTATCAAAATGGGCTTTACGGAGCTTTCCATGTCCGCCGGTCGGATCCTGGAGACCCGGAAGCTGGTTTGCGAAAGCGAGGTGTAACAAATGCAGACATTCACTCATACCATCGCTGACCCTATGGGTCTGCACGCACGTCCTGCGGGAATGCTTGTCAAGGCTGCTGCCGCTTATCAGAGCAGTATCACCATCACCGCTCCCACCGGCACTGCTGATGCAAAGCGGATCATGGCTGTCATGCGTCTGGCTGCCAAGCAGGGTCACGAGCTGACCATCACCATTGACGGTGCCGACGAGGTCGCCGCCGCAGAGGGTCTGAAGGCTTTCCTGGCGGAGAACCTGTGATCCTATCCAACATTGTTTGAAAAGAGCGTACGCTCTTTTCATGTCAGCATAGCTGACATTCGCACAACCCCTTTAGCCGTTGTGGGCCAACGGTTAACTCAAGTGATTCTTAAAAATTAGAATTAGGAGGATTTTTCTACTATGATGAAAAAGCTTCAAAAACTGGGTAGCGCTCTGATGCTGCCCGTCGCAGCTTTGCCTATCTGCGGTATTCTGATGGGTCTGGGCTACGCTTTCGCTCCCGCAGCCATGGGTGCTGCCGGTGCAACCGAAGGTTTCCTTTACTCTCTGGGTCTGTTCCTGATCAAGGCCGGTGGCGCTCTGATCGATAACATGGCTGTTCTGTTCGCCGTCGGCGTGGCTGTCGGTCTGGCTAAGGAAAGCAATGGCACTGCCGGTCTGGCAGGCCTGATCTCCTGGCTGATGATGACCACTCTGGTTGGCGCTACCACCGCCATCATTCCTGTCCTGGGTGAGAATAGCACCTGGGTCGTGGCTTACTCCAAGATCGCCAACCCCTTCACCGGCATCCTGGCTGGTATCATCGGCGGTCTGTGCTACAACAAGTTCAAGGACACCAAGCTGCCCGACGTGCTGGCATTCTTCTCCGGCAAGCGCTCTGTCGCCATCATGACCGGTCTGGTTTCCATCATCGTCTCCGCAGTTCTGATGTTCGTGTGGCCCGTGATCTTCAGCGCTCTGGTTGCTGTTGGTAACGCCATCAAGGGTCTGGGCGCTGTCGGCGCCGGTATCTACGCATTCCTGAACCGTCTGCTGATCCCCTTCGGCCTGCACCACGCTCTGAACAACGTGTTCTGGTTCGACACCATCGGCATGGGCGACCTGACCGCTTACTGGAATGGTCTGGTCGAGGGTGGCACGCTGAACGGCTCCGCCATCGACTGGTCCGTGGGTATGTACATGGCTGGCTTCTTCCCCTGCATGATGTTCGGCATCATGGGTGCTG
>CAZGTR010000107.1:0-4549 GCA_964528715.1 uncultured Oscillospiraceae bacterium
ACAAGGCATATCTGGAAAGTGTCTACAAGGCCGGTGCCGAAAAGGCCAGCTATGTGGCGGAAAAGACCTTGCGTAAAGTGTATAAGAAGGTGGGCTTCATCGCCCGTTGAGGTGCTAGATGATGACAAATATTCAAAAAGACGAATATGTTTTCTCCGTAGATGTTGAAAAAACACAGGATTATTATAAAACACATTCTCTTTGCGACTGCGGTTGTTGTCGTAATTATTATGCACAAGTCAAAAATAGGCTCCCTAAATTGGAACAATTTTTAAGCGAGTTTGGTGTGGACATTTCAAGGCCGGATGAAATGTTCAGCGTTGAGATGGACGATTCTATTGATTATTTAAATGTGGATTATACCGTTTGCGGAAGTGTTCAATCAATGGGAGAATACGAAATTGATATATATGACGATTTGTTTTTAAGTTGTATTATTACAAATGGTTATGCTTCACCAAATCAACAAACCGGAGCGTATTTTACAATTTCTGTTATGCAAATTAAACTTCCCTGGGTGCTAGAGGAACCGTTACAAGGACAGATAACAGAGAAGTGTTTGAAAACAAAAAAGTTTTGGGAACGATTTCGTAAATGAATTTTGAAATGAAGGCTCTACTTGATACAATAAGTGGAGCCTTTTTCACAAGCTCACTGCCAACGTACACACAAAGATAACGGGAGACTGCTTCTTTCCAAAGCGTCTCCCGTTGGTGATTTTTAGTTGCATTTAGAGGTATAATCCGGCAAGCCGTAGCCCCGGATCTTGGAGTCGCCGGCTAGAATATAGCGGTAGCCGACCTTGTTATTGTGATTTCCTTCGATGACTTTGATGGTTTTTCCGTACACGGATACCACGATCCCCACATGATCAGACCAGCCGGTGTTATCATGGAGAAAGCTTGCACCGCTGGAGGAATAATAGATGATATCACCAACGGCGGGAAGATAGTCATCATCTTCTTCCCAGCGATCCAATGATTGAAATAGTCCGATCTGCCGTTGGCAGCCACACTCCGTTGGGATGATGTCCGCCAGATCGCATTGGATGGCCACAGCACTGACAAAGGTGGCACACCAGGAGTCATCGTATTTTACTAAATAGTTTTGTGCCAGCGGCTCATGGGCGTTATATATGTCGATAATGGGCTTATGGGAGCCGTCGGACTCTTTGCTGCCAAGCCAGGTAATGGCTGTATCTACAAAGTTCTGCCGCAGTTTTGTCTCATTTTCCTCCAATTCCTCTTGACCCGGGAGCAGAAAAATGTAAATACCACAGCATAGAACGAACAACGCCAAAACACCAAAGATCCATAGCTTCTTTTTCTTTAGAAAATCCAATGGAGCACCTCCGTTCTGCGGTATTGTACCACAGCACCGGTGCCAATGCAAGATTTTCTATTACAAAAACAGATACAGTGCCAGCGTCAGCAGCCAGGTACTTTGATGATCCTCGCAGTCCCCGGCCATTAGAAGTAACAGCACGATGATCAGCAGATCCCCGGTGTCCAGATTTTTGGGGAGCAGCCGCCGCAGAAAATCCCCGGCGCCGTTGGGTTGACGGTGGGGCGGCTCCGGCGGCCTGTGTGGCACATCCGGTGGCGGTGGGGGTGGACATTCCGGTTGCGGTGGCCCGGGCCGAGGGGGCGTGTCAATGCGGTTTTTCTGGTATGTTCCGTCGGATTTGGGAATGTAGCGGTTATACATAGCACTTCACCTGCCTGTCTGGGATAAAATGCCGCTGCCCAGCATGGTCGTTGCAAAGGATGCCAGCTTCGCCGCCCGCATGGCTTTTTCCAACCTGCCGATACGCTCCGTGCTGATATAGGGCGTAAGTGCCCGGAGCAGCGCCAGCTGATCCTTGTCTGCGTCGAGCTTCCCGACAAGGCCAGCCAGCTTTGCCAAGGAAGCAGTGTCAATAGCCGGGCTGCTGTTTTCGGGAGGCGGGGGAGGTGGCTGTGTTGGCGCTGATGGCACAGGCTGGCCCATTTGCTGTGCCAGAGACATGATCTGAGCCATCATTTCGGGATTTTCTAAAACAGAGTTGAGTCTTTTCTCAAAATCATCCATTGTCCGTCCCCCTCAGTTGCTGGATCAGAGCCTTTCCTTGGGGTGTGTCCAGAAGGGCGTTGATGGTTTTTTGTACTTGCGTATAATCGCCAGCCTGGGCCTGTGAGATGGCTGCTTCAAGTGTAGCGCCATGCTGGGCTTGCAGGTTCGCCAAAAGCGCGTGCCCTGCTTCGCTGTTGGCTAGCTTTGCCGCCCGCTCCATATCAAGCCCCTTGGGGAGTTGTCCGTGGTTCGCCATGAGAAAACCTCCTTTGCCATAACATCCTTTCAAGATACTATATGTCTGAGTAGGGGAAAAGGTGACTGGAAATGTTAGGGTAGATATTTCGGTTCCGATGTGGTACAATGTCAAAAAAGAGGAGGCACATCATGAAGATCCTTGTTTTATCCGATTCTCATTCGTCACTGCGGCTGATGCGCAGTGCGGTGGCGGCACTGAAGCCCAATGCCATCGTCCATTTGGGAGACTATTATGATGACGGCCTGGCCATCGCTGAGGAAAATCCCAACATCTATTTCTATCAAGTCCCGGGCAATTGCGACCGTTACCGAATCACCAGTGTCGTACTGGAAACATTATGCTGTGATGTCTGTGGCGTGCGGCTTTTTATGACCCACGGGCACCGGCACATGGTGAAAATGACTCGTGTACGGCTGGAACAGGACGCCAGAGCCTCCGGTGCCCAGGCTGCTCTGTACGGGCATACCCACGAGCCGGATTGTCGACTGGAGGATGGGATGTGGGTTTTGAATCCCGGCTCCTGTGGTCATGGTGGCGGAACAGTTGGCCTGATAGAGGTGGAAAACAAGCAGATCCTTTCCTGCAAGATCCAGCGGGAGGAGAACTGGATATCGCTGTGATTTTTACTTGAAACAACACTCAAAATGTGCTATCATAAGAAAAACGTCCATTACCCGGAGGTAGCGTATGAATTTTATGGATCAATTTATGGATCATTGGAATGCGCTGATCGAGAAAATGCGCCCCACGCTGAGGAAGACTGGGAGTATCTGTAAAATGATTGGCTTAAAGCTGGAAGCGGCCTTCAACTACGTTTCCAAATTCCGCAAGATCTTCCTTGCTGTCCCTGTTGCCGTGGCGGCGGTGGTGCTGGCGCTGAATAACCTGGCAAAGCTTCCGGTGCTGGTTGGGATCAATTTGCAAGCCAACGGTGAGTTCGGTGTGCAGCTCATGCGGGAGGTTGCCGTTCTTGGCCCTATGGCGGTGACGGCGCTGTGCTTGATCTTGATGTTCTGTTCTAAGCGTGTGCTGACACCCTGGCTGGTCAGTGTATTTTCACTGGCGGTGCCGGTGGCGATCCTGCTGACGAATACATTCCCAGCGTGAAACAACAGGCATTCGCATGATGTGAATGCCTGTTCTGCTTCTAAACACTTGACAGTGATGTTATAATAAGATCAGAACGGAAAAAGGAGGGGAGTCATCTGGAAAAGGAAAGTATCAAAGTCCTGGCCCGCAACCGGGAAGCATACCACGAGTATTTTGTGGAGGAGGAGATGGAAGCGGGGATTGAACTGAAGGGCACGGAAGTCAAATCCGTCCGGGCCGGAACGCTGAACCTAAAAGATGCCTGGTGCGGTATCAAAAACGGAGAGATCCTGGTCAATCAGATGCACATTTCCCCTTATGATCATGGCAACCGGTTCAATCCGGATCCCCGGCGGCCCCGGCGGCTGCTGATGCACCGACGGGAGATCATGCGCCTGTTTGGTAAGGTCAAACAGGATGGTTATGCCTTGATCCCACTGTCCGTTTATCTGAAAGGAAGCCGTGTAAAGGTCAAGGTGGGCCTTTGCAAGGGCAAAAAACTTTATGACAAAAGACAGGCCGCAGCCGAGAAGGACGCCAAGCGTCAGATCGACCGGGCCATGAAGGAGAGATATTGACATGAATCCTACTTTTAAGATCACCATGGAAAACGGCGGTGTCATCGAGGGCGAGCTGTACCCCGAGAAGGCACCCCAGAGCGTGTATAATTTCATTGATCTTGCCAATCATAATTTCTATGACGGGCTGATCTTCCACCGGGTCATCCCTGGCTTTATGATCCAGGGCGGCTGCCCGGACGGCACCGGCATGGGCGGCCCCGGCTACTGCATCAAGGGCGAATTTTTCTTCAACGGCTTTAAGAACGAGCTGCGCCACAAGCGGGGCGTGCTGTCCATGGCTCGTTCCTCCAGCCCCAACTCTGCTGGTAGCCAGTTCTTCATCATGCATGAGGATGCCAAGCACCTGGACGGTCAGTATGCCGCATTTGGCAAGGTCACTTCCGGCATGGATGTGGTTGACGCCATCGCCGCCACCAAGACAGGCCCGCAGGATCGGCCAGTGGTGGAGCAGAAGATCGTTTCCATCACCGTGGATACCCATGGCGAGACCTATCCGGAGCCCAATAAACTGCCGGATCCCTACGGTCGCTTCTAAAAAACTGATCCTGGGGTGCATTGCACCCCAGGC
>CAZGTR010000108.1:0-4500 GCA_964528715.1 uncultured Oscillospiraceae bacterium
GGCAGGGCTGGGCGCAGCGGCCCCGGTTGCCGGAGCGGCCGCCGATGGCGGCGGACAGATAGCACTGACCGGAGTAGCACATACACAGGGCACCGTGACCGAACACCTCGATCTCAATGGGGGAATTGGTGGTGATGTAGTGGATATCGTCCCGGCCCAGCTCCCGGCTGAGGACCACCCGACTCATGCCCAGCGCGGCGCAGAACAGCACCCCGGGCAGGGAGTGGACGGTCATCTGGGTGGAGCCGTGGATGGGGATGTGGGGCGCCATCTGGCGGCACAGCTGCACCACGGCCAGATCCTGCACGATGAACGCATCCACGCCGCTTTCTGCGGCGGAGCGGATCAAAGCGGCAACATCGTTGCGTTCCCGGTCGGAGACCAGGGTGTTCAGAGTCAAATGCACCTTCACGCCCCGGATGTGGCAGTATTTCACCGCTTCCGTGAGCATTTGGGGGGTAAAATTCTTTGCGCCCTGGCGGGCATTAAACAGACCGCTGCCCAGATACACGGCATTGGCGCCGTTTTGTACGGCGGCACGCAACGCTTCCATGGATCCGGCGGGGGCTAGTAATTCCAACATAAGCAAATCTTCTCCATCATGGTATACTTATGAACATTATAGCACAGCGGGATTTGAAGTTCTAGTGTACAATGTGAATTTTTATGAAATTTCCGCCGCCGTACATGATTTTTACCCTTCTGGAAATAATAGGACGGAAAAGGTGGTGCGCTTATGAAAGAATTTCTTTGCCGGACCCGGATTGTCTCCGGTGCCGGGGCGCTGGATGCGCTGAAAAGTCTGGGTGTAAAGCGGCTATTTCTGGTGACGGACCCGTTTTTTGCCCAAAATGGCCGGGCGGAGCAGGTGGCCCGGGCCGCCGGAGCGGAAGAATTTGAGATCTTCGACGGGGTGGAGCCGGACCCAACGGTGTCCCTGGTGGCCCGGGGCGTGGCGGCGGTGCAACGCTTCCGGCCCGATGGCATCGCAGCTCTGGGAGGCGGCAGCGCCATGGACTGCGCCAAGGGCATCCGCTATTTCAGCGGTCTGAAGATCCCCTTTGCTGCCATCCCCACCACATCCGGCTCTGGGTCGGAGGTAACGGATTTCGCTATTTTGACCCATGAGGGGGTGAAGCATCCGCTGGTGGATGCTTCCTTGCGGCCCTGCCTTGCCATTTTGGATGAGACATTGGTCAGCGGGCTTCCTCCGGCGCTGGTGGCAGACGGGGGATTTGATGTCATCGCCCATGCGCTGGAAAGCTGGGTGGGGAAAAACGCCAGCGGTTTCACGGACGCACTGGCTCTGGGGGCGTTTTCCACAGTCTTTCACGGACTTGTGGACTCGTACAAAGCAGATCCGACCCGGCGAAGCGCCATCCATGAAGCATCCTGCATGGCTGGGCTGGCCTTTACCCAGGCAGGGTTGGGCTTGTGCCACGCCCTGTCCCATGCTCTGGGCGGGCAATTTCACGTGCCCCACGGCAGGCTCAACGCCATTTTGCTCCCGGCGGTGCTGTCCTGCAACGAAACGGCCCAGGCCCGGTATGCGGATCTGGCCCGCCGGGCGGGCCTTGGGGGCAGCAGTGATACCATGGCCCAGCGGAATTTGAAAAATGGCCTGATCCGTCTGCGTGCACAACTGAAGATGCCGGAAAATTTGGCCCAGGCGGGCATTTCCCCGGCAACACTCCGGGAGAAGGAAAAAAAGATCGTCACGGTGGCACTTCATGACCCCTGCTGCCGCACCAATCCCCAGCCGGTGACGGAAGCCATGGTGCGCCGGGTGCTGACGGAGGTGGCAGGCCGTGGGTGAGACGCTTTTGAGCGTGGGTCTGGATGTAGGCACCACCTCTACCCAGTTCGTTTTGTCGGAATTGGAGATCCAAAATCAGGCAGGGGCCTTTTCTGTCCCGGCCTTGGAGATCACCCGGCGAGAAGTGCGCTATTGCAGCCCGGTGTATTTTACCCCGCTTCTGTCCGGTAAACAGGTGGATGGGGAGAAAATACGCAAAATTCTGGAACGGGAATACGAAAAAGCGGGCATCAAGGTTGCCGATGTAGATACCGGGGCGGTGATCATCACCGGGGAAACATCCCGGAAAGAAAACGCCGCCGCAGTCCTGGCGGCCCTCAGCGAATACGCCGGGGATTTTGTGGTGGCCACCGCCGGACCGACGCTGGAAAGTGTCCTGGCCGCCCGGGGCGCCGGGGCCGTGGAATTGTCCAAGGCCACTGGGGAGCAGGTGTTGCACCTGGATATCGGCGGCGGTACAGCAAATTTTGCCTTGATCGAAAACGGTCAGATCCTTTCCACCGACTGTCTGAATGTGGGCGGACGATTGATCAAGGTGACGGAAAGTGGGGAGATCACCTACATTTCTCCGGTTTTGCAGGATATCTGCGATTTTTCCGTGGGGCAGACTGTGACCCCGGCCCAGCTCATTCCTCTGGCGGAAACATTGACCCAGGCGCTGGAAATGGCGGCGGGGCTCCGAACGCCCACTCCCCTGCTGGCGAAACTGCGCAGTGAGGAAATGGGAGACAGCAGTGGGTGCCATCCGAAAAATGCACTGATCTCCTTCTCCGGGGGCGTGGCGGATTGTATCGAAAAGGAACAGCCTCCCTTTGCGTTCGGAGATATGGGGCCCATCCTGGGGCAGGCAATTCGAAAAAGCAGCCTGTGCGCCGGGCGCTACCAGATCGGTAGCCAGGCCATCCGGGCCACGGTCATCGGGGCCGGGTGCCACAGCGCCCAGCTGTCCGGAAGCACGGTGTTTTGTCAAAATGTAAAATTGCCCATGAAAAATCGTCCTTGTATCGCACTGACGGCGCAGGAGCAATGCCTGCCGGAAGCAGAATTGTGCCGCCGTATCCAACAGAAGCTGGCAGGACAGGACGGCACGCCGGCACTGGCATTGCCCGGGTTTCAAGCACCCGCTTACGGTCAGATAAAGACGTTGGCAAAGGCCATCGGGAGCGCCATGCCGGAGCCTATTGTGGTGGCGGTGGAGCAGGATATGGCGAAAGCACTGGGACAGGCCATCGCCATGGCACGCCCCGGCGGCTGCCTGTGTATCGACCGGGTGCGGCTCCGGGAGGGGGATTTTCTGGATGTGGGCAGTCCTGTTGGCCCGGCCCTGCCGGTGGTGATAAAGACCCTCCTGCTGCAACAGTGAAAGCAATTCAAATTTTTGTGTAACCCATTGTAGGGCGGGGGCCATGCCCCCGCCGCCCCGGTTGGGTGACCTCTCTGCCACCTCGATGCACCACACTAATTCAACACCGTAGGGGACGGGTTCCCCGTCCCGCTGACAGAAAACCCGGAAAATGTCTGTTTCTGCGTATAAAACCAAACATTTCCGCCCGCATTCCTCTTCCGGCCCTTCGGGCCACCTTCTCCCCGGGAGAAGGTTTGGGGGCGTGCCCCCTGTCAAGAGGGTGAAAAGTGGCGACACAAGAAAATTGGTGCAGAAATGTTCACAAAAAGGAGTGAAAATCATGGAAAAACCACAGCTCGAATCCCTAACTCAAGCGGTTTTGAGTCGGGTCTTTATCGAGATCGAAGCCTCGGGACGCCATGTCCATGTGACGCAGGAGCAGGCCCGGCAGCTGTTCGGCCACGACCTGACCAAAGACCGTCCCCTGTCCCAGCCGGGGCAGTATCTGGCCAAGGAGCGGGTGACGATCCTTGGCCCCAAGGGGGAATTTCAAAATGTCGCCGTCCTTGGCCCACCCCGGAAAGAGGCCCAGGTGGAGATATCCTTGACCGATGGAAAGGTCCTGGGGATCACGCCTCCGGTGCGCCTTTCCGGGGATGTGGCGGATACGCCACCCGTTACCCTTCTGGGTCCTGTGGGCCGGGTGGAGATGTCCCGGGGCCTACTGGTGGCCCAGCGGCACATTCACCTGACCCCGGCGGATGGGGAAAAATTTGCCGTCCGGGACGGACAGCGGGTGCGCTTGCAGGTCTATACCCGCCGCCCGGTGATTTTTGAGGATACGGTGGTGCGCATCCACAAGGATTTTGCCCCGGCGGTGCATCTGGACTACGATGAAGCCAACGCCTGTGGCTTTCAAAAGGGCGATTTGGGGAGGATCCTCCCATGAGGGCGCTGCTCATCGGAAAAGCCCCGGATGTGCCATTGGGCTATGACTATGTGCAGGACGGGCCCTTTGAGGCAGTGGTCATCGGCTCTTTGACGGCGGCGCAGCTGCTGCGCTTTTCCCAGACACAGGTGATCGAGGCATTGGCGACGGGAATGCCGGTGCTGCTGTACACCCCGGGGCTCCCGGCAGCACCGAAAAACCGGGGCCTTGCCGCAAGCCTGTCTGCCGCCCAACGGGAACTGAAGAATTGGGGCGTGCTGTTCACCGACGGCGGGCAAAAGCGGCTCATCACGGCGGAAGCTGCCCGGGCCATGCGCCGCAGCGGCACCCGCCCTGGCCCGGGGGCGGTGCTGACGCCCCTGGCAAAGGAAATTTTGGAGGGATCAGAGT
>CAZGTR010000109.1:0-4424 GCA_964528715.1 uncultured Oscillospiraceae bacterium
GCGCACCACATTCGCATTGTGGGGGTCGGGAGTTCGAATCTCCTCGAGTCCACCAAAAAAATCACCACCCAACAGGGTGGTGATTTTTTGGTATGGTATTCACGAGAAAAGATTCGAACCGTTATTTGCAGCAGTCCGGTGGAACGCTGCTCACCGGGTAGGGCCCCGGCGACACATCTGGACCGAATCTCCATGAGCTGTCAGAAAAAAACACCACCCACGGGTGGCATTTTTGTGGTTAGTTGGAATTAACTGTTTTTTTCAGATAGGCACGACCACGGAGAGTGCCATTGATCTCGTCACCATTGGCGACCATGTTCTCGAAAATGTCGTCCCGATTGTCGTGGACAAACTCAATGGTGACCAGTGCTTCATCCTTTGTTAGGGTCACATGATGGATGCCGTCATTCCATTTTTCTACATTGCTGGTAAAGCCCATGGACTCCAGCTGGGCGATGTATTCTGCGACTGTCTGATAGTTGGTTTTGTAGCTGAATTCCGTCCACTGCTCAGCTAAGCCGTCGTAGGAATTTGTGATCGTCACGTTCTCGGGAATGGGGATGGACACGGTGTTGCCTGCATTGTTTTCACTCTCGTTCGTGTATTCCGTTGTGGAGGAAACATCCACCAGATCCGTGCCCAATACATCGGATGTATTGCTGGCTTCATTTCCACCGCAGGCAGTCAAAGACACCAGCAGAAAAAGGCTGGTGAGAAATGTAATCGTTCTTTTCATGATATACTCCCTTTCGTGTGGTTATATTTTTATAGTGCTGTATTCAGTAATTGTACTTATATCATGATATATCCAGATCTGGTGTTTGTCAAGGGGGTAAATGGGAATATCAACCATCCAGGCAGGGTAATACGGAGCCGACACGACAAGGCTGTCAGGAGGCGTTATTGAACTCCTGCCAGAGTGCGATGGCTTTGGAAACGCCTAGAGATTTGGCCTTTTCCAGCAGAGCAGACAGGTCTTCTGGTGCACGGTGAAGGGCGAAGTCAATATGATCGTCTGTAATGTCTACCCCATAGTGGCAGTTTAGGGAGTGATCCTGCCATTTGCCGTTGGTTGAGTCAAAAATTGGGATTTTGGTGCAGCCTTGGGTGCCCACACGGAAACGAGCTGTGTCCAGTGCAGCTTCCAGCCAAATTTCTCGTCCGGACCAGTTGGTCAGGTATGTTTCAATGGGCGTGTCCAACGGTACAGGGGGCAGAAAGACCGGAACACCGTGCCGGGCGTAGTCCGGCGGCAGACCCACCGGACAGGGGGGATCCCGGAGGATGTGAGAGACGAATGCGGCGGTTTCATCCCTTGCCGGTCGCTGAAGATCCAGTAATATGCTGTCACAATGAAAGGTCCGGGCACATTGGTGAAGCTGTCGGGCCACCAAGGCCGGGTCGTGCCCGCTGGGCGGGAAGGAGTCGTCCAGGATCAGCATGGAGCCGGCGGGAAGCGCCGACGGCAAATTGGAGAGCCCATTGCCGGAGGAAGAAAAATGGCAGGCCATCCAGGCGACTTTTTCGGGGAGGGCCGGAAAGCCTGCAAATTCTGCGGCGGTCATGGCAAAATAGATCGGAATGGCCATTGTCAGATCTTTCCTTTCGTGGTATAATAGTGGTATCAAAGACAAATTTCATCGAAAACAGGGGGGAACTATCATGAAAAAATCGTATTGGATCATGTTAGTGGTCGTGGCGGTGGTCGTTGCTTCCTTTGCAGGATGGAAAATTTGGAGCAATGGGCAGCGGGAAGCGGAAAAACTCCGGCAGCGAGAAGTCTGTGTGCAGGATCTGAAGGATGCCTATGCCGGTTTCGAAGCATGGCAGAGCACCAAGGCCGATGGGGACTATGACAAGGGCGTAGCGTGCTTTGAAGCCTTTGCCCAGCACTATGAGACCTACTTGGGCAATGAGACCACGGGGGCATTTTTGTATATCGTCGATTATTATGCCTTTGCGACAACGCTTCAGCACTATGACACGGCTTGCCAGGGGCACATTGGTGACATCATGGCAGCCATCAAGGGGCTGTACGAGGATATCGATGATACAAACCTGTATCGTTCTTTCCGGTCCATCCGCTTCCAGATCGAAGATCAAAATTAGTAACAGACAAATCGCGCCGCCGTTTTGGGCGGCGCAATTTTTTCATGGACAAATGCTTTTGACCGTGTTATAATCCTTTTATATTATATGAAAGTGCGGCTTGAAATATGAGTGTTTCCCTGTTGCCCAAGATCGTGGCAAAGCAGATCACCGATCTGACACCGGAATTCCTCCATAGCCGGGGCATCTCCCTGCTGATGATGGATTTCGACAATACCATCGTTCCCTATACCACCGATATCCCCACGGAAAGTGTGGAGAACTGGCTGGAAATGATGAAAAATTCCGATATCCGCCTGTGTGTCGTGTCCAATTCCAAGAAAGACCGGGTGAAGATCTTCTGCGAAAAGTACGGCATCGACTGCATCACCCACGCCAAGAAGCCTTTTTCCAAGGGTATTCGGGCCTGCCTTGACCGCTATGGCGTTCCGGCGAGTCAATGCGCCCTGGTGGGAGATCAGATCTACACGGATACCCTGGGTGCCAACGGCTGCGGGGTGCAGTCCATCGTGGTCAAGGCGATCAATGATCATAATTTCTGGCTGAAGGCACGGCACGCACTGGAGCTGCCCTTTCTTTTTGCCGCACGGAAAAGGAGAATTTGATATGAAAAATTTGGAAAAGTATCTGACTCTGCTGGAAGACGATGTGGATGGTCTGCTGCTGACCTCCCGTTACAGCCGCCATTACGGCGCCGAGTTCGACATCGCCGAGGGCGTTGCCATCGTGACCAAGGCTGGCTGCCGGTACTTCACGGACAGCCGCTACATCGAGTCTGCCCAGAACGGGATCAAGGACTTCGAGGTGCTGGATGTGGCAGCAGAGGGCGGTTACAGCGCTGCTCTGAACCGGGCCATTGCCGAGTTCGGCGTGAAGGCGCTGGGCTATGAGGAGAATTACCTCACCGCCCGGGAGCTGTTCGGCTATGAGAAAAATCTGAACGCCCGGATGGTGCCCATGAACGACAAGATCAACGGCTTCCGTGCCGTCAAGGAAGAATGGGAGCTGGAGCTGATGCGCAAGGCCCAGGCCATTGCGGACAAGGCCTTTGCAGAAGTCCTGCCCCGGATCAAGGTGGGCATGACCGAGCTGGAGATCCAGGCGGAGCTGATCTACTGTATGTATAAGAACGGCGCCCAGGGCCTGTCCTTTGACCCCATCGTGGTCTCTGGCCCCAATACCAGTATGCCCCATGGTGTGGCAGGGGAGCGCAAGCTCCAGGAAGGGGACTTCCTGACCATGGACTTCGGCGTGATCTATCAGGGCTACTGCTCAGATATGACCCGGACCGTTGCCATCGGCTACGCAACAGAGGAAATGGAAAAGGTCTACAATACCGTGCTCCAGGCACAGCTGGCGGGCATTGCCGTGTCCAAGGCAGGTGTTCCCGGCTGTGACATCGATGGCGCAGCCCGGAAGGTCATCGCCGATGCCGGTTACGGAGAATACTTCGGCCATGGCTATGGCCACAGCCTGGGACTTGAGATCCATGAGGCACCCAACCCCAGCCCCCGGAACAAGGAGGGCATCCCGGAAAATGCCGTCTGTTCTGCTGAGCCTGGTATTTACCTGCCTGGAAAATTCGGCGTTCGTATCGAGGATGTGACCATTTATAAGGACGACGGCTGCGAGAATATCACATTTAGCCCGAAAAATTTGATCATTCTCTAAAAAAATTCCGTTTTCCTCTTGAAATATTCAGAATTTTGGGTTAGAATATATCAGACAATATATGCTATTTTATAAATCCCGATAGGGACAACTTAGGAGGATAATCAAAATGATTTCTGCAGGCGATATTCGAAACGGCATTACCTTTGAGCTGGATGGCAAGGTCATGCAGGTCGTGGAGTTTCAGCATGTTAAGCCCGGCAAGGGCGCCGCATTCGTCCGTGTGAAGATGCGCAATGTCATCACCGGCGGCGTGACCGAAACTTCTCTGAACCCCTCTGCAAAGTTCCCCACTGCTTACATCGAGCGTAAGAAGATGGAGTACTCTTACAATGACGGCGAGCTGTACTACTTCATGGACCAGGAGACCTACGAGCTGGAGCCCCTGAACGGCGATGTGCTGGACGACTCCTTCAAGTTCGTGAAGGAGAACGACATCTGCACCGTTATGAGCTACAAGGGCAAGGTTTTCGGCGTGGAAGTGCCCAACTTTGTTGACCTGGTGGTTACCAAGACCGAGCCCGGCTTCGCTGGCAACACCGCTACCAATGTCACCAAGCCCGCTACCGTTGAGACCGGCGCTGAGATCAAGGTGCCCCTGTTCATCAACGAGGGCGACAAGATCCAGATCGACACCCGTACCG
>CAZGTR010000110.1:0-4424 GCA_964528715.1 uncultured Oscillospiraceae bacterium
CGAGATCTACACAAGGAGTATCGTCGGCAGCGTCAGATGTGTATAAGAGACAGAGCTACACCCGCGGAACAAGAGGTATTATACCAGAAAATCAGAAAATGTCAATACCTCTTTTTCACTTTTTTCAAAAAATTCTCAAACTTATTCATCTGCCGCATAAGCGGAATAATCCCAGACATAGCCTTCCATATCTTCCTGGTTCCGGAGCACAAAGCCGCTGCCTTCAAAACAGCGCAGCAGATCCACGTAAGACAGCGTATTGTCCACCTTGACTACATTCCAGCTTCTGGGTTCCCCCATATAGGTGCCGCTGATGGTCTGGCAATCCAGCCCCGCCTCTCGGCAAAGTGCCGCATAGACCAACGCAAAGGCCTTCGCATCCCCCACGCCATAACGCAGCAAACTGTAAGTCGGTGTGATAGACGTATCCATTTGATAGCTGTCATAGCGGCCCATCAAAAGGGTATATACCTGGAGCAGCTTTTCTTCTGGCGTTTCCTGGATCTGGCCCAGCAATGCAGCAGAGTCGAACACGGGGCGCACTTGATTTTGCATGGTGCGCAGTGTCGCCCGGCTGGTCTGATAAGAAAAACGCAGTTCTACCACTTGATTTTTGCCCTCTTGGGGGTACAGGTTCACCGTCACCTCCGGCACTTCCATCACCCGCTGGGGGTACAGCGCCGCATAGTCTTCCACCAGCTGGGTAAAATCCAGTTCCTCTGCATTTTCCATATACAAGACCACACCTGCCGTACAGTTATCCAACTGCATGGTCACGATATTCTGAGCCTGGGTAAGATCTGACACTTTCTGGATCTTTTCCACCGACGGTTTATTCTCCCGATAGTGGATCTCCAGACCAAACGCCGTCCGTCCGTTGCTGATACCGATCTCATAATCGATATTCTCCACTGCGTAGGCCGCAATGGGGTTTTTCTGAAGCAATTGCTCTACAGCCTTGGCCAGTTCCGCTTTTGCGTCCTCCTCCGGCGCATAAATGATGGATACCAAACCGCTTTCTGCGCCGCTTTCCACCAGAGTCGCCAGCGCTTCATAAAGCTGCATGGAGTCTTCCACGCTGATCGCCACATCCGCTGCGCTGGCACCCGGCTGGGTATATGGGACGGTGCTGTGATAGCTTCCGTCCATCCAACTGCCGCAACCAGTCAGCAACAGGCACGATAGCAGCAGGCACATCAACAGCCTTTTCATTTCGCCCCACACCTTTCTTTTTATAATGCGTCCTTGGAGTACCGGCTGAAGCCGTCACCCAGCACCTGATGTGCCTCCTGGACAATGATAAACGCATCCGGGTCGATTTCCACCACAATGCGCTTCAGATCCGTGATCTGTTGGCGCTTCACCGCCGTAAGGACCACCTTCGTCGCCTCTCTGCCGTATGCGCCCTCTCCATAAAGGAACGTGGCGCCCCGGTGCAGCTCTGTGCCGACGGTCTTCGCAACCTTCTCATGCTCTTTTGTTACGATCAAGGCAACCTTCGAATAATCGAATCGATACAGCACTGCATCGATCACCTGACCCATGACGAACACCGCCACGCCGCTGTACAGGCACCGGGTGATATCACCAAACGCAATACCCGTCAGCACCACTACGATCAGATCGAAGCTTGAATTGATCGTACCAATGGGAACATGGGCCCACTTCCGCTTGAGCAGCCGCACGATGATGTCGCTACCGCCCGTGGTGGCACCACTGGAAAACACCGTTCCCAGGCCCAGTCCGCAGATCACGCCACCATACAGCGCCGCCAGCAGCGGGTCCACCTGGATCGGCGGCAAAAGTGCCAACAGGTCGATGGCCGCAGAGCTGGCAAACATTCCGAGCAGGCTTCCGAAAAAGAAATTTTTGCCCAGCTTTAGTCCGCCGATGGTGAACAGCGGAACATTGATCAGCATGGTCATGGTGCCAACCGTTCCGAAATTCAGCAGGTGCACCACGATCATGGACAGGCCGGAAAGGCCACCCACGTTCATGTTATTGGGCACCATAAACAGGTTAAAGCCAATGCCAAAGATCACGCAGCCACCGATGATTTTTGCAAAATAGATGATCCGCTCCCGCAATTTATTCATGTTTCCCTCCATTACAGCTCAAAGCTGATCTGCTTTTCCGGAGCATCCTCCGGTTTCAGCAGGGCCCCCGCTGTTGGGATGGTCTTGCTGCGGTAACGGCTCTGGTTTACGATGCCGCTTTGTTCCAGAAGCGCCGCACGGGTCAGCGTTGCTTTTTTCTTCAGCGATACCACTGCCACACCGATGGTATTGCGTGTGGTCTTGGGCAGCAACTGAGCCGTGGAGAAGATCAGCGCACGACCGTCGCTGGTGTACAGCGCCATCTGCTCATCCTGTTCCATGGCAAAGATCCCCACCAGCGGGCTCTTATCCGAGTAGGCGCCGGTGAGCTTTTTCCGGTTGGTCTTGGTCTCGTAGGCGGACAGGGGCACCTTTGCCACCTTACCGTTTTCGAAGAAGAACAGCACGAAGCCCTTGTAGTCTCCGGGCAGCACCGCCTGCACCACCTTTTCCTCCGGCTCCATGCCCAGCTTCTGGGGCAGATAATCGCCCAACTGGGATGCCTTGCCGTCATCAAAGTCCGAAAGTCTCGTCTTGTAGCATTGGAACTTGTCGGTGAACACCAGAAGCTCTGCCCGGTTGGTAGTCTCCACGGAGAATTGCAAGCTGTCGCCCTCTTTGAACTTTTGCTCGCCACTCATACGCAGGGATTGGGCCGTGATCTTCTTCATGTAGCCCTCTTTGGAGACAAACAAGGTCACGGGATAATCCGGCATCGGCTCTTCTTCCTCCTCTGCCTCCACCTGCTCAGTGTCGTAGAGGATCTCCGTCTTTCTGGGTTTGCCGTACTTTTCGGACACGGCCTTCAGCTCGGAAATGATCACATTTTGCAGCTTCTTGGCACTACCCAGAATGCCACGCAGTTCAGCGATCTCCTTTTCCAGCTCGGAAATGGCCTTTGTCTGCTTCAAAATGTATTCCTTGTTGATATTACGCAGCTTGATCTCCGCCACGAAATTGGCCTGGATCTCGTCGATACCGAAACCGATCATCAAATTGGGGATGACCTCCGCATCCAGTTCCGTCTCACGGATGATGGAAATAGCCTTGTCGATGTCCAGCAGGATCCGTTCCAAACCCTTGAGCAGATGCAGCCGATCCTCTTTTTTCTGGATCTGGAAGAAGATCCGGCGTTTGATACAATCCGTCCGCCAGGCGGTCCATTCTTCCAGAATTTCCCCCACGCCCATGACCCGGGGCATACCGGCAATGAGGATGTTGAAGTTGCAGGCAAAGCTATCCTGCAAGGGGGTCATGCGGTAGAGCTTCTGCATGAGCTTTTCCGGGTCAACGCCACGCTTGAGATCGATGGTCAGCTTCAGACCGCCCAGATCCGTCTCGTCACGCATATCGGAGATCTCCTTGATCTTGCCCGCCTTGATCAGCTCTGCCACCTTGTCCATGATGACTTCCGTAGCGGTGGAATAGGGGATCTCGGTGATCTCAATAAGGTTTCCTTCCTTCACATAGCGCCACTTGCCCCGGACCTTGAAACTGCCCCGGCCGGTGGAATAGATCTCCCGGGTGGTGGCTTCATCAAAGATCAGCTGCCCGCCGGTGGAGAAATCCGGGCCGGGCAAGGTCTCCAGAATGTCATGGTCCGGGTTCTGGATCAAGGCGATGGTGGTATCGCACACTTCTTTCAAGTTGAACGAGCAGATGTTGGATGCCATACCCACGGCGATACCCTGGTTGGCAGACACCAGCACGTTGGGGAAAGTGGTGGGCAGCAGCGCCGGCTCTTTCATGGTGCCGTCGTAGTTATCCACCATATCCACGGTGTCGCAGTCGATATCCTTGAAAATTTCGGCTGCGAAGCTGTCCAGCTTAGCCTCCGTATAACGGGAGGCTGCGTAGGCCATATCCCGGGAATAGACCTTGCCGAAGTTGCCCTTGGAGTCCACAAATGGGTGCAGCAGTGTCTCGTTGCCCTTGGCCAGGCGCACCATGGTCTCGTAAATGGCGCTGTCACCATGGGGGTTCAACTTCATAGTCTGACCCACGATGTTGGCAGACTTGGTGCGAGAACCGGTGAGCAGACCCATTTTATACATGGTGTACAGGAGCTTCCGGTGAGAGGGCTTGAAGCCGTCGATCTCCGGGATGGCCCGGGAGACGATGACCGACATGGCATAGGGCATATAGTTGATCTCCAGAGTCTCGGAGATGGGCTGCTCCGTGGTGGAGCCGTGCAGGCCCATGATGCCGTCGGTGTTTATTTTTTTCTTATCCTGTTCAGGTTGTTTCTTCTTTGCCATATTTGGCTCCTTATCTTAGGAAATATCCGCCAATTCCAGATATTTCGCGCCGTTTTCTGCGATAAAGTTT
>CAZGTR010000111.1:0-4389 GCA_964528715.1 uncultured Oscillospiraceae bacterium
CGCTGGTGCTGCCCATGACGGGCGACCCCGCCGCCATCGCTCTGGCGGAGACGCTGCGCAGCGCCGGCCTGAAGGTCCAGCTCTACGGCGAGCAGAAGAAGTTCAAGCAGAAAATGGCCTATGCCGACAAGATCGGCGTGCCCTTTGCGGTGCTGCTGGGCGAGGATGAGATCAGCGAAGGTGTCGCCTCCGTGAAGAACATGGTCACCGGCGAGCAGGTGAAGCTGGCTCCCGGCGATGCGGCCCAGTTCATCAAAAACGCCCTGGCTGCCAACAATGGCCCCATCATTCTGGAGAAGTGACATGGAAGAAAAATTCATCGAAGCATGGGCACAAAATCGTGCCACAGCTGCCCGGATGGGCGTGCGGATGCGGCCTGTTGAGGATGCCGATGCCCTCAAGACCGCCCACCGGTGCCTGCAAGGCCACCGGGAGAGCGACGGATTTTCCATCCTGGCAGACAAGCGCCATCTGGAATTGAGCTTGGAGGCCCTGGCCATCGACAAGCGCTTCACGGCGCTGTTCTCCGACGAAGAGGCCAATACTGCCTTGGCCCGGCTTCTGGCTGCGGGATATTATCTGTAATACTGAAGCGGTGCGCTGCAAAGCGCACCGCTTTTGGCGTTTTATACGGACGAATAGGTCAAAAGTGTACGCCACAAAAAAACAGTTGCAAACCTTGCGTGACCGTGATAGAATGTATCCATTGAAAACTTAAAAAGGAGCGTATAATATGATTTCTAGAGAAATTTGTCAGCGTGTTCTGCAAAAAGCTGTTTCCACCGGCGCAGACTACGCTGAGATCTTTGCGGAGAATACCGTCAATCACTCCATTTCTATGATCGCCAGCAAGGTGGACTCCATCAACGATACCGTGATCGCTGGCGCTTCCGTCCGGGTGTATAAGGGAATGCGCTCTGTGATGGCCTCCACCGTCGATATCAGCGAATCCGGCTTGATCCGCTGCGCAGAAGCTGCGGCGGAAGCTTTGGGACAGGGCAGCGCTGCCATGGATATCGTGCTGAAAGAGCGAATCTTCGGGGATATCCACCCGGTGAAGGTAGTCCCCTCCTCCTGCGGCAACAAGGAAAAAGTTGCCGTTTTGAAAGAGGGCTATTTTGCTGCCAAGGAATATGACGAATGTGTGCAGCAGGTGTCCGGCAGCCTGCTGGATGTGGATCACAATATCCTCATTGCATCTACTGACGGTATCTATGCCCAGGATCGGCAGATCCGTACTCGCATTGCCATCTCTGCTGTGGCGGATAAGGGCAGCGGCACCCAGACCGGCTTCTTCGGCCCCGGCCGCCGGATGGGCATGGAAGTGTTTGACAGCATTATCGACCCCAAGGAAGTAGGTATCCGTGCCGCCAAGCAGGCGGTGACCATGGCGGGCGCCGGTTATTGCCCCGCAGGTGTCATGCCTGTGGCCATTGACAATGGCTTCGGCGGCGTGATCTTCCACGAGGCCTGTGGCCACGGTCTGGAAGCTTCCTCCGTTGCCTACGGCCAGAGCGTCTTTGCCGGAAAGTTGGGCCAGAAGATCGCCAACGAAAAGGTCACCGCCATTGATGACGGCACCATCCCCGGCGCCTGGGGCTCTATCAACATCGACGATGAGGGTACCCCCGCACAGCGCAATGTGCTCATCGAAAACGGCATTTTGAAGGGTTACATGATCGATAAGTTCAACGGCAGAAGAATGGGCATGGCCTCTACCGGCTCCTCTCGCCGCCAGAGCTACGCCTATACGCCCACCTCCCGGATGACCAATACATACATCGCCGCCGGCGAAGATAAGAACGAGGATATCATCTCCTCCATTGAGTACGGCCTGTATGCTGCTTCCATGGGCGGCGGTTCCGTCAACCCGGTCACCGGCGAGTTCAACTTCTCCGTCAATGAGGGCTACATGATCCGAAACGGTAAGATCTGTGAGCCGGTCCGTGGCGCTTCCCTGGTGGGCAAGGGCGCTGAAGTTATTCAGAATATCGACATGGTGGGCACCGATATGGACATGGGCCAGGGTATGTGCGGCTCTTCTTCCGGCAACGTTCCCACCAATGTGGGCCAGCCGCTGATCCGAGTTTCTACCATCACCGTCGGCGGTCGTTAATAGGAGGGGAATATCATGAATTTCAACGAATTTAAAGAGCTTGTCATTGCGGCTTGCGCCGCCCGGGGCATCGAAGAATATGAGCTGTACTATCAGACCAGCTCCTCCACCAGTGTGGATACCTTCCAGCACAATATCAATGAATTTTCTTCCTCTTTGTCCGGTGGCCTGTGCTTCCGTTGCATTGTAGACGGCAAGATGGGGTATGCTTCCACCGAGGCGCTGTCTGCGGAGCAGGCGGTTGCAGTGGTCGCCAAGGCGGTGGATAACGCCGAAAATCTGGAGACTGAGGAAGCGGTGTTCCTGGGCCAAGGCGGTCAGAATTATGAGCCTCTGCCCGAGCGCAGCTATCCTGCTCCCACAACGGAAGAAATGATCGCCAAGGCGCTGGAGACCACCGAAAAACTCTACAATGCCGATGAGATGGCTGTGGACGGTTGCCAGAGCCAGGTGATCCGGGGTGCAGAGGAAGTTGCCATTTACAACTCCAAGGGCTTGGATCTGCACCGGAGCAACAGCTATGCGGGCATTGTCGCCGTGGGCGTGGTGTCCGATGGTCAGGGAATGTCCAACGATTACCAGATCAAGCTGGGGGATCTGTCCAAGATCGACACCGATAAAATGGTGAAAAAAGCCATTGATACCGCTAAGATCAAGCTGGGCGGAGAGGTTGCGCCCACTGGTCAGTATCCGGTGATCTTCAACCCCGATGCCATGTGCAGCCTGATGGGTGTGTATTCCTCCATTTTTAATTCCGAAGCAGCCCAGAAGGGCCTGTCCCAGCTGGCGGGTAAGGAGGGCGAGGTCATTGCGGCGCCCATTGTGACGCTGGTGGATGATCCGTTCCATCCTGAAAATCCGGAGCCTGCCAATTTCGATGCCGAGGGCAGCCCCACCCATAAGAAGAATATCATCGAGAAGGGCGTGCTGAACACCCTGCTCTATAATCTGAAGACGGCTGCAGTGGCGGGCAAAAAGACCACCGGCAACGCATCCAAGGGCGGCTACAATGCTTCTGTCAGCATTCGTCCCTTTACCATGTATCTGGAAAATGGCGACTGCACCGAGGAAGAACTGGTGAAAAAGGCCGGTAACGGCGTTTATATCACGGATCTGAGCGGCCTGCACGCCGGTGCGGACTCCATTTCCGGCGACTTCTCTCTGCAAAGCGAAGGCTACATGATCGAAAATGGTCAGAAGACCAAATTCGTTAAATCCTTCACCGTGGCGGGTAACTTCTATGATCTGCTGAAGAATGTCACTGCCATCGCAAATAACTGTCAGCTTCCCAATGCCATGGGCATGACCACCTTCGGCTCCCCCAGCGTGCTGGTGGATGGCCTGAGCGTGGCAGGTAAATAAAAAACAGACCCGGTGCGGTTTTTGAACTGCACCGGGTCTTTGTTGGGAAGAGGAGTGTAAGGAAAAATTTTCTAAATACGAAAAATTCCTATTGACATTTGATGACTGCCGTGCTATAATCCAGATGTAAATGATAATCATTCGCACAAGACAGGAGGGAATCATGGAACGAACCACGAAACATTTTCGCAAGCGGGAAGCGATCCTCGCCTGCCTGCGGCAGACCAAGGTACACCCCTCGGCGGAATGGGTCTACGCCCAATTAAAGCCGGAGTTCCCGGATCTGTCCCTGGGCACCGTGTACCGGAACCTGGCCTTATTTAAGGAGCAGGGCCTGATCCAAAGCGTCGGCACCGTCAGCGGCGTGGAGCGGTTCGACGGCGACATCCGCCCCCATGCCCATCATATCTGCACCCGCTGCGGCTGCGTGGGAGACTTGCAGGATGTGACCATGCTGGAGGAGCTTCGCCGGATGGCGGCGAAATATGCCGACGGCACCGTTGATAGCTGCCAGTTGACCTTCACCGGCCTGTGCCGCAGTTGCGCAGAAGCAGAGCAGTCTGCATAGAGATACTGACATTGGCAAAAGCTGTGGAAGAGGTACGGCTTGCGCCTGAAAAGTCAAAAAATATTGGAGGAAATCATTATGAAGAAGTTTGTTTGCCCCGTTTGCGGTTATGTCCACGAAGCTGACGAGATGCCCGAGGGCTTCGTCTGCCCCGTATGTAAGGTCCCCGGCTCCAAGTTCAAGGTGATGGACACCACCAAGCTGGCCGCTGAGCACGAGTACGGCATCTACGCCAAGACCGTTAAGAACAACCCCGACATTTCCGACGAGGATAAGAAGTTCATCTTTGAGCAGCTGATGGCCAACTTCACCGGCGAGTGCAGCGAAGTGGGTATGTACCTGT
>CAZGTR010000112.1:0-4321 GCA_964528715.1 uncultured Oscillospiraceae bacterium
GGCGGTGTCGATGAGGATCACATCGGCCTTGCGGGACTTGGCGGCCTGAATGCCGTCAAAGACCACGGAGGCCGGGTCTGCGCCCTCATGCTGCCGGACGATGTCCGCACCGGTACGGTTCGCCCAGATCTCCAGCTGGTCCGCGGCGGCGGCCCGGAAGGTATCTCCCGCCACCAGCATGACCCTTTTCCCCTGGTGCACTAGCTGATTGGCGATCTTGCCAATGGTGGTGGTCTTGCCCACGCCGTTGACACCGATGACCAGCACCACACTGGGGGTAGTATCCAGCTTCAGAGCCGTATCTCCCACATCCAGCATTTCCACCAAGATCTCCTTCAAAGCAGTTTTCGCTTCCTCGGTGGACTTCAAATGCTGCTCCTTGATCACCTTGCGCAGCTGCTCCGTTGCCTTGGTGGAAGTCTCCACGCCCAGGTCTGCCAGAATCAGGCTTTCTTCCAGCTCGTCGAAGAAATCATCTTCGATCTCGCTGAACCCGGAGAACACATTGCCCAGGGTCTGACTCAGAGCATCTCTTGTTTTGGCCATACCAGCCTTGATCTTATCAAAAAATCCCATGGTAACTCCTTTATTCCACAATACCCAAATACTGCTCCATCTGGTTCAGATCCAGCCGCAGCAGCTTACTGACACCCTGCTCCTGCATGGTCACACCATAAAGAACGTCTGCTGCTTCCATGGTGCCACGCCGGTGGGTGATGACGATAAACTGGGTCTGCTTGCTCAAATTATGTAGATAAGAAGCAAATCGCTCCACATTCCGGTCGTCCAAGGCTGCGTCGATCTCGTCCATCAAACAGAAGGGCGTAGGCCGGACTTTCAAAATAGAGAAATACAGTGCCGTTGCCACAAATGCCTTTTCGCCACCGGAGAGCAGTGTAATGGTCTTGACCTGCTTTCCAGGGGGCTGCACCCGGATCTCAATGCCACAGGTAAGAGGCTCCTCCGGATTTTCCAAAATCAGCTGACCATGGCCGCCGCCGAACATCTCCTCAAATACCTGTCCAAAATAGTGGTCGATCTTCTGGAATTGCTCCACAAAGATCACGGTCATTTCCTTTGTGATATCCCGGATGATACTCTCCAGCTCACGCTTAGAGGTGAGCACATCATCCCGCTGCTCTGCCAAATAGGTATAGCGCTCGTTGACCCGGGCATATTCCTCGATGGCACCCAGGTTCGGCGTGCCCAGCATAGTGATCTTCCGCTTCAGTTCGGAAATACGCCGCTGACCGGCGGTGACCGACTCGATCTGTCCCCGGTGTTCACCGGCGGTGCCGGGCGTCAGGCCGTAGGAGTCCCACAGCTTGTCAATGATCTGCTTTTCCTCCATAGAGGTGGTGATCTTCTTCTGCTCCAGCAGGGCGCAGGCCCGCTCCATATTCAAAATATCTTTATTTTTCTCCTGACCTTCCCGCTCGCTGCGAGTCTTGGTGGATTCTGCTTCGTTACGCTGGGCGATCACATCCTGCATGGCCTTGCGCTGCTGCACCCCTTGGGCATCGTTTTCCCTCTGGCGCTGCTGCAAAGCAGCGATCTCCGTTCCCAGCCGGGCAGTCTCCGCCTGGATAGCCCGGATCAAGGCCAGCTTGTTCTCCCGCTCTCCTGCCATCGAGTTGCGTAGCTTCTTCAAGTCCTCTACGTGGGAAAGTGCCGTCACTTTCTCTGCCTCCAGCGCCGCCGCATTGGTACGCAAAAGGGTCATCTGCTCGGTCATGACATTGGTCTTTTCCGCAGTCTCAGACTGGCTACCCTCCAAATTGGCGATGGCAGCCCGGGTGGAGGCCAGCTCCGCCGTATACACCTGGCACTTGGCCTGATTGGCTGCGAACCGCTCCCGATCCAGCTTTTCCCGCTGCTGAAGTGTTTCCAGCTCCCGTCGAGCGAAGCTTGCCGCCTCTACGATTGCGTTCAGCAATATCTCATGCTGCTTTTCCTGGCCCTGGAGGCGCAGGACCTGATCCTGGGCTTCCCGCAGCTGCTCCCGGGCGGTGTTCAGCTGGAACTCCACCTGATCCGTCTGCCGCTGGGCCTCCTGAAGCTCGGCCTCGGTGGCCTGCTTTTCGATCTGCAACTGCTTTTCCTGAGCCGTCAGCTTTTCCAGCTCATTGGCCCGGGACAAAATGCCCGCTTCCCGATTCACGCTACCGCCGGTCATGGAGCCGCCGGGGTTCATGACCTGACCGTCCAGGGTCACGATCTTGAACCGGTTGCGATACTGGTTTGCCATAGCGATGGCGGCATCCATATCCTGCACGATCACCGTGCGAGCCAGCAAATTCTCAACAATAGATCTGTATTTATCCTCACTCGTTACCAGATCCGATGCAACACCTACAAAACCCCGGCACTTTTCCAGTCCCGTTTCATCCAGGCGCTTGCCCCGAATGGTACGCAGTGGCAGGAAGGTGGCCCGGCCTGCGCCGGTGCGCTTGAGGTAGGAAATGGCGGCCTTGCCGTCGTTCTCCGTCTCCACCACGATCTGCTGCATGGCAGCGCCCAGTGCGATCTCAATGGCCACGGCGTAGCTGCTGTCCGTGCGGATCAGCCGGGAAACCGGGCCGTGAATATTCCGAAGGGACCCTCTCTGGGACTCCTGCATCACCAGCTTGACGGATTTGTTGTAACTGTCAAAATCCCGCTCCATGGCCCGGAACACCCGGGCTTTATTGGAGACACTGTCCAATTGGTTGCTCAACTCACGGAGCTTTTCCGCCAGCTCATCACGGCGCTTGGCCCGGGTAGACTGGCGCAGAGAATAACCGGAAATGGTGTTGTTTGCAGCCGTCACATCCTCCTGTGCCCGGCGCAATTGCTTGCGGCATTCATCCAGTTGCCCCTGTGCCTCCTGCTGCCGGCTTTCCCCGGCGGCCAGGTCAGAGCGTAGGCTTTCCAGCCGCTGCGCCGTCTGGCTCATGCTCTCCTCCAGACCCCGGATATCCGCTTCCCGGCCTGCCAGCTCCGCAGAAAGGCTGGTCTCCTTGCCCCGCAGCTCCAAAAACTGCCGGGTAATGCCCTGGGCATTGGCTGTCATGGCGGTCAGCTGCTGCTGTAATGTGTCAAGGATCTGTTTCTTTTCTGCCAGCTCCGCTTCAATGCCTTCAATGCGGTCGTTTGCCTGCTGGATCTGGGCAACGATACCGCCACTGCGGTCTTCTTCGCCCTTTAGTTCTTCTTCAATACGGCAGATGTTGCCGTTGTTGTTCTCCACATTGCCCCGGAGCACCGCCATCTGCCCATCTAACTGCTGATGGGTGGCGTCCAGCATATTCACCTTCAACCGCACGGTCTCCAGCTCGTCATCCTTCTGCCGCAGCAGCACCGCCTGCTCCTCCGCCTTGGCGTAGAGCTTATCCAGATCATCGTGGGCCTGTTGTAGCACGAAAGACGCCGAAGCATAGTCCTCCTCGGCCTTTTTGGCAGCCGCAGATAGCTTATCCAGCGTATCCAGCCACACGGCGACTTCCACGCCTTGCAGTTCATCCTTCAATTCCAGATATTTTCTGGCCTTTTCAGATTGCACCTTCAGCGGTTCCAGCTGCATTTCCAGCTCGGAGACCTTGTCCCCGATGCGAAGCAGATTATCCTCCGTGTGGGCAAGCTTCCGCTCTGTCTCCTCCTTGCGGTGGCGGTATTTGGAAATACCTGCCGCCTCCTCAAAGATCTCCCGGCGGTCGCCGCTTTTCAGAGAAAGGATCTCATCGATACGGCCCTGGCCGATGTTGGAGTAGCCCTCCCGGCCCAGACCCGTGTCCATGAACATCTCGTTGATGTCCCGCAGTCTGGCAGACTGGCGGTTGATATAATATTCGCTGTCGCCGGAGCGATAGTAACGGCGAGTGACCATCACCTCGTCTGCGTCATAAGGCAGCGCCCGGTCCGTGTTATCCAGTGTCAGCGTAGCCTCCGCAAAGCCCACCGCCGCCCGCTTCTGGGTGCCGCCGAAGATCACATCCTCCATTTTGGCGCCCCGGAGAGTCTTGCTGCTCTGCTCACCCAGGACCCAGAGGATGGCATCGGAAATATTCGATTTACCGGAACCGTTGGGTCCGACGATGGCGGTGATATCGTCGCCAAATCGGATCAGCGTCTTATCCGGGAAGGACTTAAAGCCCTGTACTTCCAAACTCTTTAAATACACACCAAAACCTCAAATCGATTTTTGTAAAATTAATCAATTTATTATACCCCACCAAATAAAAAAAGGCAAGGATTTCTTTCACCGAAATCGGTTTTACAATGTGTAGGTAGATAAGGTACAATAAATTGCGCAAATTAAAAATGGCAAAAAAGTAGACACGGC
>CAZGTR010000113.1:0-4308 GCA_964528715.1 uncultured Oscillospiraceae bacterium
AGCGCATCCTTGGTAAGGATGAGGTCGCCAGTTCAAATCTGGCTAGCAGCTCCAATGAAAACTCCGAAGTTTCGACTTCGGAGTTTTTTGTTTCTCGTCACTGGCGACCTCATCCGACAAATTGCCGCCAGGCAATTATTATTTTAATCGTGAGGTCGTAAGGTTTCCACGAAATTGTAAATTTCGTGGAAACTGGTAGCCAGTTCAAATCTGGCTACCAGCTCCAATGAAGGCTCCGAAGTTTCGACTTTGGAGTCTTTTCTTTTATACACCGCATAACCAGTGACCCATTGATACCGAAGGCCCATCCGATCGGATGGGCCTTTTCTGATGCGGCAAATTCAGGTGCAACACCGCTGGTTTTATTCTTTCTTCAGCATCTTTTTCTGCCACGACTTCTCGTTGCACTTTGGGCAGCGCATATATCTCGTTCTGCCGCTATGGATAGCCATCAACACACTTTTGTATGTGGGTACATAGCGGTGCCCGCATTTTGCGCAGACATAGTAACCGGCGATCTGCTCGATCCGCACCGCATACCCAATGCCCACTCCAAGCGGGATCAGCCCCAGCACGATCAAGGCCGTTCTCACCCAATCCGCCATTTGTGCGAAACAGGCAACCAAAACCAGCAACAAATACATCACGGTCACGACCGCTCCGATCACGACTTCCATCGACAGCAGTTGCCGATCCGCCTGTTCCTTTTCCCGGATCACATCCAGCAAATTCTTTTCCAATTCCTTGTTGTATTGTTCCATTGTAACTTTCTCCCCGCTGAGCAGCTCGTTGACGGTAATTTTCAATACCGCACACAGCTCCAGCATAACGGACGAATCCGGCAACGATCTTCCATTTTCCCATTTTGAGACCGCCCGGTCGGTAATACCCAATTTCTCCGCAAGCTGTACCTGTGTCATATTTTCCTTTTTCCGACGTGTTGCTATAAATTTCCCGATCTTGATTTGATCCATGGATTTTCCTCCTTTCACCGATCTTATATCACATTCTTCCATCCGAAACCACGAACCGGTGGTTGAGCAGGGAGCATTCAACCACCGGTAGAGTCCAAAAAAGTCCTCATTTGTCGGTCCCTTCCAGATCAATATCGATCTCATAGCTATCTTCAATAAGGATATGGTTCACATGATACTTTCGGGCAGCGTCCAGCGTCTGCATATTCTCTGCCACTACACGCTCCATCGTGCAATATGTATCATCTGATCGGTTTTCGATGGAATTTGCATATTTTCGTATGTCCGCAAAATGGTTTCTTATGTATTCTGGGCTCATGATCAGGCAGTAACATCTGATTTGTGACAAGTATGCAGGAGCAAAATCAGCTTGCCAGTCAAAGGGGATATAGCAGCCCTCCACAATTAAGTTTTGCCCGTTTTCCACAGCGGTTTTTATCATTTCACGAACGATCGGCCACAGGTATGCGGTCAATTCCTGCTCGTCGCTGGACGGTGTGAGCTTTGTATTTCCACTGCGTATCAACCCCATCTTCAGGTGATCAATGGATAAATAGGGATATTTGAATTTTTCCAGCAGGCGCTGTGCCAGCACGGTCTTGCCTGTGTGTGATGCGCCCATAATCAAAACGATCATCTGCGTCACACCGTTCCTTTTTTCGTATACAGGCACATTTCATAGGCGATGCCGTTTTCTTCTCCGGACTGCAAAACTTCCGAAAGGACCCACTCTTCCGCTTCGTCCAAATTGGGAAAGAAGGTATCGGACACCGGGGCGCAACGCACCTTGGTGACATAGGCACGATGGCAAAGGGGCAGCATCTGGCGATAGATACTGCCACCGCCGATGACAAAGGCCCGCTCTGCGTTGCCTGCCAAAGCAGCCGCTTCCGCCGGGCTGTGGCAAAGGGTAAAGCCCGGCATTTCCCCGGCACTTCTGCTGATCACCACATTTTCCCGCCCGGGCAAGGGCTTCTGTCCCGGAAAATCAGCCACCGTGCGCCGTCCGGCGATCACCATGGCACCCCGTGTGGTCTCCCGGAAGAATTTCCGGTCAGCACTTAAGGCAACCGGCTGGGTGCCGTCCCGGCCGATGCCCCAATCATCATAAACTGCAACGATCAGATCCATTCTCTCACCTCAAATCGCCATGGGGATCTCATGTTCAAAGGGATGATACTGATAATTTTCCATAGCAAAGCTGTTTTTCGTAAAGGCATAAAAATCCGTGATACTTTCATCCATAGTAAATTTCGGTGCCTCGAAGCCCTTGCGTGTGATCATCTCCCGAACCATTGGAATGTGCCGGTCGTAGATATGGCAATCTGCGATCACATGGATCAGCTCTCCCACCTTCAGCCCGGACACCTGGGCCATCATGTGCATCAGCACGGCGTACTGGCACACATTCCAGTTGTTGGCGGTGAGCATATCCTGAGAGCGTTGGTTCAAAATACCGTTCAGCGTATCTCCTGTGACATTGAAGGTCATGGAGTAGGCGCAGGGATACAAATTCATCTCGTGCAGATCATCAAAGTTATAAATGCTCGTCAAGATCCGCCGGGAATTGGGGTGATTTTTCAGATCGTACAGCACCCGGTCCACCTGATCGAACTCTCCCTCCGGGTAGTGGTGCTTCACCCCCAGCTGGTAGCCGTATGCCTTACCGATGGTGCCGTCTGCGCCGGCCCATTCGTCCCACACATGGCTGCCCAGGTCCTGGATCCGGTTGGACTTTTTCTGCCAGATCCACAGCAGCTCATCCACGGCAGACTTCCAGTAAGTACGCCGCAGGGTCATGATTGGAAATTCCTCTGCTAGGTTATACCGGTTCACCACACCGAATTTCTTGATGGTGTGGGCCGGGGTGCCATCTTCCCAATGGGGCCGCACCTCAAGGCCCTCATCCGAAAAACCATTTTCCAGGATATCCAAGCAGGTTGCGCAATAGATTTCGTCTGCTTTGCTCATAAATGCCCTCCCGTTTTGTGACAAATCACGATTTCTACCCAATTGCTTGACAAGAGTTGCCAATTTTGATAGAATTCAGTTGCGCAAGTTTTGCGCACTCAACGCTTTCATTATATCACAAGCCAACTCGATTTGAAAGAGGATTTTGATCATGGCACAAAAAACAAATTTGACCATCGATGATATCGCCCGGGAATTGGGTGTTTCCAAAACCACTATCTCCCGAGCCATCTCCGGTAAGGGCCGTATCAGCGAAGCCACCCGGGCTAAGGTCATGGACTTTATCCAGGCCTGCAACTACCGCCCCAGCGCCGCTGCCAAAGGTCTGGCAGAGAGCCGCACCTACAATCTGGCGCTGGTGCTGCCCAAGTCTTTTATCCAGCTGGATCTGCCTTACATCCGCCAGGCCATGAATGCCATCTGCGAAGAAGCATTCACCTGGGATTATAATATTCTGGTCTGCCTGTCCACGGATGCCTATCCCGATTCTCTGCTGCGGACGCTGGACAACCGGAAGGTGGACGGTGTGATCCTTTCCCGTACCGTGGAAAATGATGCGTTGGTGGATGTGCTGCTGGAGCGGGGCATTCCCTTTGCCACCATCGGCTCCCTGCCTCCCGGAATGAGCGGCAAGGCCACCGTGGAAGCCGACCATGATCAAGTTGGTGGCTGCCGTGCCCTGTCCAAGACCATTCTGAAGGGGAGCGGCGAAAAGATTGCCGTGCTGGGCAACGATATGCGCTACATCGTCAACCAGAGCCGTCTGGCAGGCTTTGACCGAGCCGTGGAGGAGACCCATTTCCCCCGGGAGAATATCGTTCTGCGCACAAGTATCACCGGCCCCAGAGCCTGTAGTGTCGCCGTGCAGGAATTACTGAACCAAGGCGTGCGCCGCTTTCTGGCCATGGACGATGAGATCTGCGAATACATCCTCCGTGCACTGGAAGCCTCCGGCCATGTCAACCCCAGCGATGTGGAGATCTTCTCCCTGTCGGACAATCCCAAGCTGGACCTGTATCGGTATCCTGTCTCTGCTTTGCGCTTCGATGCCGCCGAGCTGGGTCAGATCGCCTGCCGAGAGCTGCTGCGCTGCCTGCGGGAGGAAAGCTACGATCCCAAGCCGATCCTCGGCTACCGAATCATTCAGAGATAATATAGATCGCCTGCATTCCAAGGAATGCAGGCGATTTCAGTCTGTCAAAGGACCCCTGTTTTCAGAAGCAGAAAACAGGGGATTCGGCATATATAGAAGAAAACAGGAACAATATTCGAGAAACAAAGGAGTTATTCCAACTCCAATTTGCCAGCTTTTTCAGATTCATGGCAGCATATTTAAGCCTGACCCATTTTGTGACTGCGGCCA
>CAZGTR010000114.1:0-4300 GCA_964528715.1 uncultured Oscillospiraceae bacterium
ACCAGGTCGTATTGCCGCAGATCATCCCAGCGGCTGCCGGTGTTGCAGTGGTAATAATGGGCACGCTTATGGTCAAATTTCTTCCGGGTCGCTTCTACCTTTTCCGCAGCGATCCCATACTCCTGGGTGATCCGGCTATTTTTCACAGCTCCATCAGAGCAGCGGATAAACACCCGCACCACATCCGGATATTCCCTTAGCGCCTCGCTGGCGCAGTGACCGACGAAAATACACCGTCCCCCTGCCGCAAGCTGCCGAATGCTCTCCTGCTCAGCCACAAAGATCGCACCATCATCGGTTAGCATATTGCCATCCCCATTATGTGCTTTTCCCATCAGATAGACCGTGTACAGGAAGCTGCTGACCATGGTCTCCTCCTGCTCCTGGAGCTGTTCCACACTTTGTCCGACCTTCCGGGCAGCTGATTCCAAAATCTCCCTGCCATAGCAGGGGATCCCAGTCTCCTGCGCCAATGTTTCTGCGATTTGGGTGCCGCCGCTGCCATACTCCCGCTCGATGGTGATGTATCTTACCTTCATGCTGTCTCCCCCTCGTCAAATTGGCTGTTATACAGCTCTGCATAGAATCCATTTTTCTCAAGGAGCTGCTCATGGGTGCCACTTTCAATGATATCTCCATCCTTCAGCACCAGGATCATATCCGCATTCTTGATGGTAGAAAGCCGATGAGCAATGACAAAAGAGGTCCGATTTTCCATCAGCCGGTCCATCGCCTCCTGGATCTGCTTTTCCGTACGGGTATCCACGGAAGAAGTAGCCTCATCCAAAATCAGCATAGGACGGTCTGCGATCATAGCACGGGCGATAGTCAGCTGTTGCTTCTGGCCCTGGGACAGGCTCACTTGGTCCCCCAGCACCGTATCATAGCCATGGGGCAAGGTCCGGATGAAGTGATCCAGGCCCACCGCCTTACAAGCCTGCTCCATTTGCTCATCGGTGACGTCCTTGCTGCAATAAATGAGGTTTTCCCGCACCGTTCCCTCGAACAGCCAGGTATCCTGGAGCACCATGCAGAACTGCTCATGGACAGCTTCCCGGGTCAGCTCACTGGTAGACACACCGTCAATGGCGATCTCGCCCCCCTGGATCTCATGGAATCTCATCAACAGGTTCACCAGTGTGGTCTTACCTGCGCCCGTGGGACCGACGATGGCGATTTTCTGTCCCGGCTTGGCAGAAGCGGAAAAATCATGGATAATGGTCCGTTCTGACTCCTCATAGCCGAATTTTACATGGGTAAAATCCACATAGCCTTCCACATTTTCCAGTTTTTGGACCTTATTGTCCTCATTTTCCATCTCCTGTGCCTCCAGAAATTCAAAGACCCGCTCTCCGGCAGCTGCCGCAGATTGCAGAGATTGGAGTGCCTGGGCGATCTGGCTAAGGGGCTGGGTAAAGTAGCGTACATACATGATAAATGCCACGATCACACCAAAGTCGATCTGTCCATCCATTGCCAGCGCTGCACCCACTACGCACACCGCTACATAGCCGAAGTTACCGATGAAGCTCATCAGCGGCTGCATCAAACCGGACAGGCACTGGGCTTTGAAGCCCGCCTGGCGCATTTTAGTGTTCATTTCATCAAAGGTCGCCTTGGACTGCTGCTCGGCATTGTATGCCTTGATGATGGTCTGTCCGGTATACATTTCCTCCATGTGGCCGTTGATCACGCCCAATTGCCGCTGCTGTGCAATAAAATATTTCTGGGAACGGCTCATAATGATCCCCATGAAGGCAAAACCAATGACCGTTGCCAGCACTGCCGTCAATGTCATGATCGCGTTGGTCTTGAGCATCATCAGCAAAGAGCCCAAAAACAGCACGATGGCATGGACCAGATTGGCGATACACTGGTTGAGAGACTGCCCGATGGTATCCACGTCATTGGTCACTCGAGAAAGCACATCACCGGTAGAGGTCCGATTATAGTACCACATAGGCAGTTTATTGATCTTTTGGGAAATATCCCCCCGCATTTTCTTCGTCACGCTCTGCGCCACGGAAGACATGACCCAGTTCTGGGTCAGTGACAGCAGGAAGCTGGCAGCATAAAAGCAGACCAGCGTCACGCAGATCCTCTGCACCGCCTCCATATCAATGCCTGTCAAGATCCCGCCTGAGATCAGTGTTGTGATCTCCGAGAGCTTATCCGGCCCCAAAAGCGTCAAAACCGTGCCAGCAATGGCACAGGCCACTGCCACCAGGATCAAGGGCAAATACGCTTTGCAATACCCCAGCAGCTTTTTCCAAGTACCCACCAGATCCTTGGACTTTTCTCCCCCCCGGCCCATCCCGCCAGGTCCTTTCATTGTTTGCTTTACCATTACGACAACTCCTCCTCACTCAACTGCGACAGTGCAATCTGGCGATAGACCTGACAGTTTTTCAACAATTCCGCATGGGTGCCCTTTCCGGCGATATGCCCATCTTCCAGAACGATGATCTGGTCTGCGTCCCGAATGGTACCAATGCGCTGGGCAACAATGAGGCGGGTCGCATGAGCGCATTTTTCATCCAGGGCCTTTCGCAAGACCTTATCCGTCTTATAGTCCAATGCAGAGAACGAGTCGTCAAAAATAAAGATCTCCGGATCTCTGCAAACCGCTCTTGCAATGGAAAGCCGCTGCTTCTGACCGCCGGACAGATTTGTGCCACCAGGGGCCACATAGCCATCATAACCGCCGTCCAGGTTTTCCACAAAATCCCTGCTCTGGGCTACATCGACTGCGCTTTCCACCGCTATCTCCATGGCCTGTCTGGGCTTTCCGTTGTCACCAAAGGCCACGTTGGAACGCACGCTGCCCTTGAACAGCACAGCCTTCTGGGCCACATAGCCGATCTTATCATGGAGCTGCTTCTGCGTGTATTGCTTTACATCCACCCCATCCACCAGGACCTTTCCCTCCGTGGCGTCATAAAACCGGGGGATCATGTTGATCAGCGTACTCTTGCCGCTGCCGGTGGAGCCGATAAAGGCCACCGTTTCCCCCTTTTTCGCTGTAAAACTGATATTTTCCAGCACGTATTCCTCCGCATCCGGATAGCGGAAGCTGACATTACGAAACTCCACTTCCCCTTCTTTTCCAGATATCCCTTCTGCGCCCGCACCATCCCGAATGGAGGGCACGGTATCCAGCACCTCATTGATCCGCCCAGCAGATACAGAGGACCGGGGCAGCAGGATGAAGATCATCACCAACATCATAAAGGACATGACCACCTGCATGGCATAGGTTGAGAATACCACCATTTCAGAAAACAAGGTGATTTTATCCTGCAAAGCCGCTTTGTTGATGATCACAGCGCCGATCCAGTAAATGGCCAGCGTCAAGCCACTCATCACTGCCTGGATACTGGGCATTAGGAACGCCATTGTATGCTGGGTGAACAGCTGGTTTGATGTCAGCTCCGCATTGGCCCGTGCGAACTTCTCCTCTTGATAGCCTTCTGCATTGTAAGCCCGGATGACCCGTAGGCCGTTGAGGTTTTCCCGGGTAACACGGTTCAAATTATCGGTCAGTTTCTGCACTTTCTTGAACCGGGGCAATGCCACGATCACACAAATGCCAACAACCATCAGTAACACGCCCACTGCAACAGCAGTGGACATGGTCCACTGCCAGCTCTTGCCCATGATCTTACAAATGGCCCAGATCGCCGTAATGGGTGCTTTGATCAGCACCTGCAATCCCATGACAATGAGCATGAGCACCTGGGTGGTGTCATTGGTGGAGCGGGTGATCAGACTTGCGGTGGAGAAGCGGCTGATCTCCTCCATGGAGAAAGACTGCACCTTGTCAAACATCTGCTTCCGGAGAATGGCAGCAAAATTCGAGCCGATACGAGCCGTGCAAATCGCCGTCAGTATGGACGCCACCAGACTTCCCAAGGCACACAGCAACATCATACCACCGTTGTAGAGGATATCGGACATGGCACTGCCCGGTGTCTGAACCAGCATGGTGATCTGGGACATATAATCCGGCATTGTTAGCTCCAGCCACACTTGGCTCACAACAAAAGCCAGTGCACAGCCTGAGAGCGTCCATTCTTTTTTCGTAAAGTATTTTAGTATCTTGAGCATACTTCCCATTCGTCTCCTTTTAACATTTCTATGCTTCCATATCTTACCTGTTCAAGCTAAACTGAAACGAAACTCAGCGTTATAAATTTGTTACATTGCCTGCCACCGGATCATCTTGCCACTGTGAAAAAATCGTGTTATAATAAAAATAGTGATGAGCAAAATGCAGAAGCAAAAATGAGATGCCAAAGGA
>CAZGTR010000115.1:0-4264 GCA_964528715.1 uncultured Oscillospiraceae bacterium
CTTTCTTCATGCAAAAACCCTCTGACGGCATAATGCCACCAGAGGGATCTTTTTTCACTTCTGTTCCGTGAGGTGCTCCAATGCAGCCTGGGCCGCCATCTGCTCCGCGCGCTTCTTGCTGCTGCCACAGCCTTTGCCCACGAGCTTGCCATTGATAGTCAGCTCCACTTCAAAATGCTTGTCGTGGTCCGGGCCACTCTCGCCCACCAGCGTGTAGGCGATGACCTGGTTCTTTTTCTGCTGCACCAGTTCCTGCAATGCAGTCTTATAATCCACATTTTGCAGCTTGGTCACCGGCACCTTGACCAGGATAAATCTCTTTATGAAATTTACCGCCGCTTCCATTCCACCATCCAGATAGCAGGCAGCAATGACCGATTCCACTGCGTCAGCCAGAATAGACTCCCGGGTGCGACCGCCGTTCAGCTCCTCGCCCTTGCCTAACATCAAATGCTTTCCCAGCTCCAGGGTATTGGCAACGGTGGCTAGAGTCTTTTCGCAGACCATATCTGCCCGCATACGGGTCAGTTCCCCTTCCGGGCGGTTGGGAAAATTCCGATACAGATGATCTGCCACCAGCATACCCAGCACTGAGTCCCCCAAAAATTCAAGGCGCTCATTGCTCCTTAAGCTGTCATGCCAACGCTCATTGGCATAAGAGGAATGGGACAGGGCATTTTGCAGCAGTGTGATGTTCTTAAAATGATAGCCAATGGCTTTTTCCAGTTCATTGATCATTGCCATTCTCCTTCAGAGCAGCCAAACCCTGCTCCAGGGCAGCAGTGATATCATGCTTCGCCGCTTCTTCCGCCTGGCGCACCGCATTGGTAAAGGCCAGGGCGTCGGAAGATCCATGGGCCTTGATCACAGGTTTCTTGATACCAAGGAACTCCGTACCGCCGATGGTGCGGTAGTCCAGCAGACCCATCACCTCGTCCACACCGCTCTTGCAGAACAGATAACCGATCTTGGACAGGAAGCTGCGCTTGAAGATCTTATGCTTCATCAGGCTGCCCATGAACATGGCAGTTCCTTCGATGGATTTGAGCAGCACATTGCCGGAAAATCCATCACAAACTACCACATCCACAGCGCCCAGAGGCACATCTCTGGCTTCCACATTGCCGACGAAATTCAGCAGGCCCTTTTCATGGGCATTCATCAGCAGTGCGTATGCCTCTTTCTGCAAAGGCGTTCCCTTGGTGTCCTCGGAGCCAATGTTCAGCAGACCCACCTTGGGGTTTTCAATGCCATAAGTAGCTTTGGCATGGAGGGATCCCACCAGACCAAACTGGAGCAAAAACTCCGGCGTACACTCGGCGTTGGCACCGCAATCCAGGATCACGGTCTTGCCGCCGGTCTTATTGGGCATAGCAGGGCCCATAGCCGCCCGGCGAATGCCCTTGACCCGCTTGACCAGCAGCGTTGCGCCGGTGAGCAGTGCGCCGGTGCTGCCAGCGGAGATGAACGCATCACCCTGACCGTCTGCCAGCATTTTTAAACCCAGTACCATGGAGGAATTGGGCTTTTTCCGGATGACATTTGCCGGATCATCGTGCATATCCACCACATCGTCGGCATTCATGATCTCCACCCCATCGGGCAGCGTCTCGATGCCGTTCTGCTTCATCGCTTCCAGGATCGCCTCGCCCCGGCCCACCAGGGTGATCTGTGTGCCGTAAGCTCTTGCCGCCTCAATGGCACCCAGCACCGGGGCGCCGGGTGCATTGTCGCCGCCCATGGCATCAATGATGATTTTCATATTTCTACCTCTTTCTTCACAGACCGTTGGCGAGCATTTCATCAATGATCGCCAGGGAACGGTTGGAAATAGCAAGATTCTTCTCCGCTTTCTTACGGATCCGCTGTTCCAGCGGTGCAACAATGCTGAAATTGATATTCATAGGCTGGAAGTTTTCCACGCTCTCATCGCTGATGTAATAACCCAAAGCGCCGATGGCGGTGCTTCTGGGGAAATCGGGCAATTCCCGTCCCTGCACCTTGGCTGCCATGGCCACCGCCGCAAGGTAGCCCGAGGCCGTGGACTCCACATAGCCTTCCACGCCGGTCATCTGCCCGGCGAACGCCACCAAGGGGTCACGCCGGTCGGCATAGTACCGGTCCAGCAGCTTAGGCGAGCGCAGGAAGGTGTTGCGGTGCATAACGCCATAGCGGACGAATTCCGCATCACGCAATGCGGGGATCATGGAAAACACCCGCTTCTGTTCACCGAACTTCAGATGGGTCTGGAAGCCCACCAGATTGTAGATACTGCCCTCGGCATTGTCCTGCCGCAGCTGCACCACAGCATAAGGCTCTTTGCCGGTGTTGGGATCCACCAGACCCACCGGCTTCAGCGGGCCGTAGCGCAGCGTGTCGAAGCCCCGGCGGGCCATGACCTCCACCGGCATACAGCCTTCAAACACATTCTTATCCTCGAAGCCGTGGACCTCCGCTTCTTCGGCGGCGATCAGCTCTTTGACGAATACCTCATACTGCTCCTTGTCCATGGCGCAGTTGACATAATCCGGTGTCCCTCGGTCATAGCGGCTCTGCCACCAGGCAAGGTCCATGTCCACGGACTCTGCCGTGACCAGCGGTGCCGCTGCGTCAAAAAAGTGCAGGTAATCCGACCCGAAATATTCCCCGATGGCCTTGCTCATCTCATCCGAGGTCAACGGGCCCGTGGCGATGATCACTGGTCCCTCCGGCACCTGGGTGATCTCCTGGGAAATGACCGTGATATTGGGGTGATTTCTGATTTTTTGTGTGACCAGCTTGGCAAAGCCGCCCCGATCCACCGCCAGGCAGCCGCCCGCTTCCACCCGGGTGGCCTCTGCGCACTGCAAGATCAAGCTGCCACAGCGGCGCAGTTCCTCTTTCAGCAGGCCCACGGCATTTTCCAGCCGGTCACCCCGGAGAGAGTTGGAGCACACCAGCTCCGCAAAATCTTCGCTGTGGTGAGCCGGGGACATTTTCACAGGCTTCATCTCATAAAGTTCCACCTGAACGCCCTGGTTTGCCAGTTGCCAAGCCGCTTCACAGCCGGCAAGGCCGGCGCCGATGACTTTTACCGTACTCATGCGTCAGTCTCCTTTTTCTTAGCGGTCTTCTTGGCAGTGGTTTTCTTGGTTGTTTTCTTAGCCGCCGTCTTTTTCGCCGGTTTTTTTGCTTCCTCAGTGGACGTAGGCACTTCCTCCGCACCCGCCTCGGCGGTTTTCTTCTTATAATAGCCCCGCTTGTCCTCGGGCAGGAAATGCTCACACTGCTCGTTGATACAGAAAGGCTTCATCCGACCTCTGCCGGACTTTTTGAACATGGTCTGACCACAGCCGGGGCAATCAAACTCCGTGGGCACATCCCAGGTCATAAAGCCGCACTCGGCACCCTTTTCGCAGGCGTAGTAGGCATAGCCCCGCTTGGACTTGCGCTTGAGCATTCCGCTGCCGCACTTGGGGCAGCGACCGGGCATCCGCTCCACCAAAGGCTTTGCGTTCTTGCAATCCGGCCAGCCGGGGCAAGCCAGGAACTTGCCGAACCGACCCATTTTGATGACCATGTTCCGGCCGCACAGCTCGCAAACTTCATCGGTCTCCTCCTCCGGCACCTTCAGCCGCACACCCTCCAGGGCCGCTTCGGCATCCAGCATTTCCTGCTGGAAATCCCGGTAGAAGTCTGCCAGGACTTCTTTCCACTTCCGGTTGCCCGCTTCCACATCGTCCAGCTTATTTTCCATGTTGGCGGTGAATTCCACATCGATGATGTCGTTGAACCGCTCCATCATCAGTCCGTTGACCACCTCGCCCAAGGGCGTGGGAGCCAGGCGCTTGTCCGTCTTCTGCACATATTCTCTGTCCTGAATGGTGGAGACGATGGAAGCATAGGTAGAAGGACGGCCCACGCCCTTTTCTTCCATGGCCTTGACCAGCGTTGCTTCCGTGTACCGGGCCGGGGGCTGGGTGAAATGCTGTTCCTTTTTCACGCCGGTACAGGCCGCCGTATCTCCCACCTGGAGGTCCGGCAAGGGGGAACCAACGGCTTCGCCTTCTTCATCCTTGCCTTCTTCGTAGACGGCGATGAAGCCGGCGAATTTCATACTCTGGTGGCTGCTGCGGAATGTGTGTCCGGCGCATTCTGTGTCAATGGATACGGTGTCGTACACCGCATTCGCCATCTGGGAGGCCAGGAAACGGCTCCAGATCAGCTTGTACAGCTTGTACTGCTCCTTGGTCAGGCTGCCCTGGATGGACTCCGGATCCAGCTC
>CAZGTR010000116.1:0-4248 GCA_964528715.1 uncultured Oscillospiraceae bacterium
CTGGAGCCGGGAGCCGATCTGCCGCAGGGTGGTCAGCTCCTCCACTGGGAAGAAACCACGGTGTGCCAGCGCCGCATACAGGCCCGGGGCCGTGTGGCCCTTGGACAGGACAAACCGGTCACGGTCCTCCCACTTGGGGTTCTTGGGGTCGATGTTCATCTCCTTGAAATACAGGTAGGTGAACATTTCCGTGGCAGACAGGCTGCCACCGGGGTGTCCAGCCTTTGCGCTGTGAACGCCGTCGATAATACCCAGACGGATATTCCAGGCAGTGCGCAACAGTTCCTTCTTTTCAGCAGTATTCATATTAAAACCTCACATTTCAGGTAATTTTGCGATCACGGCATCGGAGATGCTGTCCAGCATATCCAGATCCCACAACAGCTGCAAGATCGTATATCGGGCACGGATCTCCTTGCAGTACAGGAAGGTGTCTTTCAGCAGCTGCTTGTCCACATGGATCTGCGCAGGCAAGCAGGGAGAGGACAACCCCCGCAGGATCTTCATAATGCTCTCGGAAGAGGGCAGTGCCTTCAGCAGTGCCTGGATCTGCTGCCAATTTGTTTCAATGGCGTCGATCCGGGCCAAACGACCGGCACATTCGTTTTTCTTTGCCCTGTACTCCATTTCAATGACCCCGGGAGCCGCCGGGCCGTATGCCTTGTGCATAGTTTCTTCCCATGCTGCCGGATCGTAGGCTCTGGCAGCAGCTCTTGCTTTTTCAAAATCCACCGGGGTATGCAGCAGTTCTTCCACTGCCTTCAAAATCAGCACCGTACCCACGCTCACCTGAGTGCCATGGGGCACCGGGCGCTCGCCCCGCTGGGCAAAGATGGTCTCCCAATAGTGGGACATGTGGTGCTCACAGCCGGAAGCGGGGCGGGAATTGCCGTACAGGCTCATAGCAACGCCCGCCAGTACCAGGCCCTCCATGATGTTGCCCAGCACTTGGGGATCCCGATCCTTGGCGGCATCGGCACTTTCCAGCACATGGTCCACATTGCTTTCCACCAGCCGGATGATATTTTCACAGCTATGTTCCCCGGTGATGATGTGCGCCAGCCGCCAGTCGCACAGGCAAGTCGCCTTGCCCACCAGATCACCCAATCCGGCAGCGATCATGGAATAGGGCGCCCCCTTTAGGATCTCGGTATCACCGATGATACACAGAGGTGTCTGGGCATCAAAGGTAGTCTTCAGATTGTTCACATGAATGGCTGCAATGCTGGAAGCAAAACCGTCCATGGGAGCAGCCGTTGCCACAGTGAAGAACGGACGGCCCATCTTGAAGCTGAAGTAGCGGGTCATATCGTTAATGGTACCGGTACCTACGGCGACGACCAGGTCACAGTCACTGGGCATATTGATGACCAGCTCCCCCAGAGTCGCTTCGTCAAAGCCCATATGCGTCAGCTGAATGATCTGCGCCTTTATCCCGGCATTTTCCAAGAGCTCCACGGACTTTTCACCAGCGATCTTGTAGGTAATGGAATCGCTGATCAGGTAAACGCTCTTGAAGCCCAGCTCCTTCACAAACCGGGGCAGATCTTCCAGTGCGTCCTTGCGTACACTGACAAATTTCAGCGGTGCGGAATGGGTACGACCGCAGTCGCACTCAAAGCTTTTGTTCAGATAGTCATTCAAGCCATGGGGCTGTGCGTACATTTTCATTTTTGTGTTCCTCCCAATATCTTTATTTCGGCATGTGCACCGCTTTGTGCCTTTATGGGAAGCACACGAAATCTCAGATATCGACTGATATTCATGATTATAACCCATCACGGCCCAAAAGACAAGGCAACGTTGCTTATTATTTTCTTTAAAATATCAAAACAGAAAATTGAATATCATCATAAAGAACGTTGCAAATGATACCACCGGCAACAGTCGCTCTCCCACTCCTCCGGCTTTCATGCCACTACTTCTTCGTGCCACAAGCGGCATTGCGCCTGTTCAGCGGTATCGTTTCGAAATCGCACTTTCGAAACGATTATACTTTATATCCGAAGAAATTGCAAGACCTTGCCTTTAATTTTCAGATTTTCCCATTGTGCGCTTAAAAATCCCTTGACATCCATCGGCATTTGCAATACCATTATCTTACCGATACCATTTCGAAACGATTGGATGCGATGTTATTGAAAAATATATCCGTCATGCTCAAACCCGCCTCCTCCGGATGCAATCTCCGGTGCAGATACTGCTTCTATGCCGATGTCAGCGCCGCCCGGGCCGTTCACTCCTACGGTCTAATGTCTCTGGATACCGCAGATCGTATTCTTTCCAATATTTTCGCTGATCTAACGCCCGGCGACCGTCTCACCCTCGCATTTCAAGGGGGAGAACCCACCCTGGCCGGGCTTGACTTTTTCCGCCACGTCACCGACACCGTCGCCGCCTTGGCAGCTCCCGGTGTCCAGATCTCTTATGCACTGCAAACCAACGGCCTACTTCTTGACGACCAGTGGTGCGCCTTTTTGAAAGCGCATGGTTTTTTGGTTGGTCTTTCACTGGACGGTCCCGCCGCTTATCACGACGCTAACCGAGTGGACCATGCCGGCAGTGGTACTTTCCACCGGGTTCTGGAAACAAAAATGCGCTTGGACAAATGGGGCATCGACTACAACATACTCATGACCTTGACCGCCTCTCTGGCACGGCATCCCCAGCAGGCCTGGCGGTTCATTCTGGAACAAGGGCTGGATTTCGTCCAGTTCACCCCCTGTCTTGGTGCTTTTGAGGCAGAAAACGATCCCTACGCCTTGACCCCTCAACGTTATGCCGCATTTTATTCCGCTCTTTTCAGTAAGTGGTATGCCCATTACCGCAACGGTCATTATGTCAGCATCAAGCTGTTTGACGACCTGGTCAATCTTTTAGCCTTCGGTCAGTGCAATGCCTGTGGTCTTCTAGGGCAATGCCAACGACAGATCATCGTAGAATCCGACGGCAGTGTCTACCCCTGTGATTTCTATGTTCTGGACAACTATCGTGCCGGAAATCTGGCACAAGAGCGCCTTCGTACAGTCTTTGAAGCCCCGGAAATAACGCAATTTCTCTCCCGTCCCCGGGAGTCCCTCCCGCTGTGTGACGAATGTCCCTACCGCAATATCTGCGGTGGCGGTTGCCAACGGATGCGCCACGAGGTCTTTTATCGTCCCGGAGATACCAGCTGTGGACATCGGCAGCTTCTGGACGCCATTGGCCCGCAGCTGATAGAGCTTGCCCGTCTTTCCCGCCAGCAAGCCCACTGAACGCCAGCAAAGCGTCCCTGTGCCATCGACGCATTGCCTTTCTGTATCATCTTTCCAAAAAATGCTCCAAACATTGCATTAATACTTGATAATTGCAAGATATCTTTGTATAATAATATCCAAATACAGCTCTTGAAGGAGTTACTTATGGAAAAAAGAAGACAAGCACTGGTCGATCTGGTCAACCAGCTGGGTGAGGTCAGCATGACCCAATTGTGCGGGCTATTTCCCACCGTTTCCGAGGTGACACTGCGCAAGGATCTGCGTGCGCTGGACGAAGAAAACAAGATCGTGCGCATTCATGGCGGTGCAAAATCCATTCAGGATATTATCCAAAACGGCAGCAACTTCTCCATGCGTTCTGCGCTGCATCAGGAAGAAAAGCTCGCCATTTCCCGAAAAGCCGTGCATCTCGTCCACCCTGGTTGTTCTATTTATATATCCGCTGGTTCGACCTGTGCAGAGTTTGCCCGTCTCCTGCCAGATATGGCCTCGTATGTCTTTACGGATGGTCTGGCCGCTGCCCAAGCGATTCCCTTTTGCGCAGAGCGTCATGTAGAGGTCTTTGGTGGCTGGCTCAATCAGAATTTGATGCGTGTCATCGGCCCCTCTGTGGTCAGTGCCATTGAAAAGTTACACTTTGACTACGCTGTTCTTGGCGCTGCTGGCTTCCACCCTGACTATGGCATTCCCCAGACCACATCCATCGTCTCCGCCACTGCCAATGCTGCCATTGCCCACGCAGACAAAGTCATCATTCTAATGGACTCTTCCAAGATCAACTACGTCCATTCTCCCTGGAACATCCCCTTTAGTGCCATCGACACCATCGTCACCGATGCACAGTTTCCACCGGAAATGCGCCATCTACTGGAACAGCAGGGCATTACCGTACTGTGATCCGCACAACATAAAAAAACACAGGCCTTGCGTCACGCAGGGTGCACTTGTCAAGAAAAAGTAGACACCAAAAAAGCATAACTACACGAAGCCT
>CAZGTR010000117.1:0-4221 GCA_964528715.1 uncultured Oscillospiraceae bacterium
TATCGATGGCGGAGAAAATGGCGCCCTTGGCCCGGATGAAATTGTCGATGTCCACTTCGTTGATGGACACTTCCCGGCCCGTCTCGCTCTCTTCCGGGAATGCGATGACATAGCGGCCCATGCCGTGGGCATCCCGCTTCACCCGCTCACCCTCCCGGACGAACAGGCCCTTGGCGTTGATGATACCACAGCGGAACAGCTCGGAAATGATGTCGATGATGCCGGAACCGCAGATGCCCACGCATTTCTGCCCGGCATCGCCCACGATCTGGAGGGTGGGGGCCATGGTGTCCTTATCGATGACGCAGGCTTCCACGGCACCGTCTGTTGCACGCATACCGCAGGAAATGTCGCCACCCTCAAAGGCGGGACCGGCGGAGCAGGCGCAGCTCATGAGGAAATCCCGGTTGCCGAACACGATCTCACCGTTGGTGCCCAGGTCGATGAACAGGCTCATCTCGTCCTTGTCCCAAATGCCGGAAGCTAGAGTGCCGGCGGTGATGTCGCCGCCCACATAGGAGCCGATGTTGGGCGCAATGCGCACCGGTGCCAGGGGATTGACAGGCAGGCGCAGGTCGCCGCCCAGCAGGCCCTCCCAGCCGAAGAAGCTGGGGATGTAGGGATCCATCCGCACCGGGTCGGCATCCACCCCCACCAGCAGGGGGTTCATGGTGGTATTGGCGCCGATGCACAGGCGCAAAATGCTGTCTTTGCTGATCTTGGCGCTGCGGCAGAGGTTTCGAATGATGGGGTTCAGGGTCTCTTCCACAATGGCCTTTTGCAGGGCCTCTCTGCCGCCGGGGCGGCTCTGCTGGATGATCCGGTTGATCACATCCGCACCGTAGCGGATCTGACCGTTGCCGGAAGAACCCTTTGCCAGAATTTTGCCGGTCTCCATGTCCACCAGCACCATGGTGACGGTGGTGGTGCCGATGTCGATGGCGCAGCCCACGATGGCCTGGTCCGCCGGGCCGCAGAGCTCCATGCACCGGAAGGTATCGCCCGCCATTTCGCCCTTGGCGCACACATGGAAATCAAATTCCCGCAGCGTTTTCGCCAATTTTACCATGACCACATAGGGGATCTCCACTTTTTCTGCCCCGGTGGCCTCCTGAATGGCCCAGGTGAGCCGCTCGATGTCCGGCATGGTGTCCTCCTCCGAGGGGGCGGACATGGTGATCTCCAGGGCACGGAACTGATTTTGGAAGGAAATACCGCTTTCCTTCAGCTGCTGCTGGGCCGTCTCGAAAATGGCCACTTCCTGGGGGCTGCTCAAGTCGGCTGTTTTCATCCGGGACTTGTAGGCAGAGGCGATGTCCGGCACCAGCACGGTGCAGTCGCCCACCACCTTACAGTTACAACTCAGGCGCCAGCCCTCGTCAAATTCCGCCTGGGAAATATGCCGGGAAGGCAGAGTCTCTACTTCGCCCTCCAACAGCTTGACCCGGCATTTGCCGCAGGAGCCGTTGCCGGAGCAGGGGGCATCAATGGCCACATTGGCCCGGCGGGCCAGTTCCAGCAGATTGTCACCCAGATTGGCCTCAATGCTCACCGCATTGGCACCTTCCAGCTGAAAAACGATCTTTGCCATAGGATTACCTCACTTTACATTTTTCTATATTGTAGCACAGAAAACCGGGCTTGTCCATCGGTATTCGATATAAAAATATCGGTTTATTATTTTTATTCCCCCAGCATGATGCCGAGAATGGTGTCGTTGGTATTTTTCATGCCCTCCCGGGCCAAAATACCCACATTGCGCACGGTATTGTCAGCACCCTTGGTGACGATGCCGTCACCGCCGAAGAACTGCTGCTTGTCCTGGTACATATCCCAGCCCAGAATGCCCGCATCCACTGCCGCAGCGATCTTGGCGGCGCAGGAGGGCTTGGCACCATCGCAAATGGTGCCGGAGAGAATGGCAATGGCGTTGACCACCGTGTGGGCCACGCCGTCAGCTCCGCCGCCCTGTAAATAGGCGATACCGGCACCGGCACCGCATCCGGCGCTGATGGCGCCGCAGTAGGCGGACAGGCGACCAATGCCTGTTTTCTGGTGGATGGTCACAAGGTCGCTGAGCGTCACAGCCCGGAGGGCCTCCTCCTCGGTCTTGCCTAGCTCCCGGGCGTAGACTGCCACCGGCACGCTGGCGGTGATGCCCTGATTGCCGCTGCCGGAGAGAATAACGGCGGGCATTTCACAGCCACTCATCCGTGCGTCTGAAGCTGCCGCAGCGTAGGCTGCCGCCTGCTTGCTCAGAAGCTGCCCCTGCCGGTGCAGCAGCACGGAGCCGATGTTGGCCCCCCACTGGCTCCGGAGCCCCTCCTCTGCCAGAGCAAAATTGCACCGGATCTGGCTTCCCACCAGATCCCGGACATCCGCTACATCCAGACAGTCCGCAAATTCCACGATCTTCTGGATATTCAGACAGGATTTATCCGTTAAATGATCCTCCGAAGCCTCCACGGCAGGCAGATCCACCAGCACTTCCTCATTTTTGGACAGGTGGATCAAATTGGTGTGATGGTTTGCAATGCGCACCCGCACTGTATCTGTCCCGGCGATCATGGTTAGGTCGATGTCAAAGGACAGGCCGGACTTTGCAGGATGGACCTCTACCTGTACCTTTTCCAGATACGTCCGCAACTGCTCCTGCTGTTCCTGCGTCACACTGCTGATCACCTGCAGCTCCTTGCTCTCGTCACCGGCAACGATACCAACGCAAATTGCCGGGGCGATACCGTGCATACGCCCGGTATTGGGCACGATGACGCTTTTCACATTTTTAATGATCATGCCGCTGATGGAGGCAATGATCTTCTCCGGCCAGGTGCCCAGCAAAGCACGGCCCTTTGCGCCTGCATAAGCCAGTGCGATGGGCTCGGTGCACCCCATGGCAGGGCGCAATTCCTCCCGAAGGATATTCAAATACTGCTGATAAAGGAGATCTTCTTTTTTCATATTCTCCGCTCCTCTCACTTTCTGTCGAAATTATACCATTGTTTTCGCCAAAAGTAAATATTCCTGAAAAACAGCTTTCCTTTTTTTCAAAAGTGTGGTAACATAACACCAGAATGATCTTAAAGGAGCCTTTCCTATGAAAAAATATATCTGCGCCACAGCTGTGGCCCTGGCGCTGCTGTCCCTGTGTGGGTGTCAGCGCCACGAGGCAACCAACAGCGAGCCATCACCCACGCTGACCACCATCCAGCATTCCACCGGCTGGGTCACAGTGGAAAATGTCACCCGGTATTATCTTGCCGACGGCACTGCTGTCACCGGCAAGATCACCATCAGCGGCAGCACCTATTATTTTGACGAGACCGGTGCCATGCAGACCGGGTGGGTCACACTCTCCGATGGTCGCTATTATTTCGGCACGGATGGTATCATGACCACAGGCTGGACAGAATTGGACAGTCACCGCTACTATCTGAACGCTGACGGCCGCATGATCACCGGCTGGCAGACCGTGGATGGACAAGCCTATTACTTCCTGGAGGATGGCCGGATGGCCCGGGGCCAGGTGGAGATCGATGGTGTACGCCACTTTTTCACTTCCACCGGAGCCGAGATCACCGTTGTCAATCCCTGGAACGCCGTACCCAATGGGTATGATCCAGATCTGGTCTCACTGGGCGAATACTATGGCCAAAGTGGCAGCCGTGTTTCCGCCGTTTGCCTGGAAGCGCTAAAACAGATGATCCAGGACTGCAACGACCAATGCACCCGGGTCTACGTCGTCTCCTCCTATCGCACCTACGAATACCAACAGGGGCTGTTCGAAAATCGGATCCAGCGGTTCCAGAACGAGGGATATAGCAGGACTGAGGCCGAGAAGCTTGCCGCCACGGTGGTGGCCTTCCCCGGTACCAGCGAGCACCATCTGGGTCTGGCGGTGGACATTGTGGACTGCAACAACTGGTCCTTGACCGACGAACAGGCCGATATGCCCGGTCAAAAGTGGCTCATGGAGCACAGCTGGGAATATGGCTTCATTCTGCGCTATCCCAAGGACTCCACCGACTCCACCGGTATCATCTGGGAGCCCTGGCACTATCGGTATGTGGGCAAAGAGCTGGCCCAGGAGCTGCACCAGCTGGGCATGACATTGGAAGCTTATCTGGAAAACCTAAGTGCATAAAAAATGGGCGTGTCTTACGACACGCCCCAGTCTGTCAAAAAACTACCAATACTCCCTGATTTGTGATATAATATTCA
>CAZGTR010000118.1:0-4070 GCA_964528715.1 uncultured Oscillospiraceae bacterium
CCTGAACATTGGGGTGAACGTGGCAAAAAAGTACAAAAAAACCGTGGCCATCTTCAACCTGGAAATGTCCCGGGAGCAGCTGGCCATGCGTTTGCTGGCCAACGAGAGCTTCGTGGAGCTGCAAAAGCTGGCTACCGGCAAGTTGTCTGAAGAAGAATGGACGAAGCTGTGTATGGCTTCTGCGGCTCTGAGCCAGACGGATATCCGTATTGATGACAACCCCACCGTGACCGTAGCAGATATCAACGCCAAGTGCCGCAGACTGGACAATCTGGGCCTTGTGATCATCGACTATTTGCAGCTGATGAATGGCTCCGGTTACGGCAAGAATAACGACAACCGTGTGGTTGTGGTGGGCGAGATCTCCCGGTCTTTGAAGATCATGGCAAAGGAACTGAATGTTCCGGTGATCTGCCTGTCTCAGCTGTCCCGTGCGGTGGAAAGCCGGACGGATAAGCGGCCCATTTTGTCGGATCTGCGTGAATCCGGCGCCATCGAGCAGGACGCAGACTCCGTGATGTTTTTGTATCGTGACGAATACTACAATGAAAATTCCGAGGATAAGGGCATTGCCGAGTGCATCGTTGCCAAAAACCGCCACGGCGAGACCGGCACGGTGAAGCTGCAATGGATCGGTCAGTACCAGGCCTTTGCGGACAGGGAGTGGAAGCATGCTGACTAAGCTGCAGGAGCAGCTGCGGCGCTATGATATGGTGCGCCCGGGGGATACGGTGATCTGCGCCGTGTCCGGTGGGGCGGACTCTGTGGCACTGCTGTTTGCCTTTTATCTGCTCCGGGAAAAGCTGAATATCCGGCTGGAGGCGGCTCATTTTAACCATCATCTCCGGGGGGCAGAGTCCCAGCGGGATGAGGATTTCGTCCGGGATCTGTGTGACCGGTTCGATATTCCACTGACCATTGGGGGCGGGGAAGTCTGTGCCGGGAAAAAGGGCCTGGAAGCGGCGGCAAGAGAAGCCCGCTACGCCTTTTTTGCAACCCTCAATGGCAAAATTGCCACCGCCCACACGGCGGATGACAATGCCGAGACCGTATTGATGCATTTGGTACGGGGTACCGGGCTGAAGGGCCTCGGGGGCATTGCTCCGGTAAACGGCAAGATCATCCGGCCCATGCTGACGGTGACCCAGCAGGAAGTGCTTATGTTTTTGCAGGAGTACCACCTGCAACATATCCAGGACAGTTCCAATGATGGGGACGATTTCCTGCGAAACCGCCTGCGGCACCATGTTCTGCCTCTACTGAAAGAGGAAAATCCGAGACTATCGGAAAATTTGTCGGATATGGCCATGGAGCTGCGCTTTGACGCCCGGGAGCTGGAGCCGGAGGGAGAACTGCCTCCGGTGTCGGTGCTGCGGCAGATGGGCAAGGCGTTACGAAGCCGCCATCTGGAAGCTTTTTTAAAGCGCAATGGCGTGAAAGAGCCGGAGCGCAGCCATATTCGTCTGGCGGAGAGCCTGGTCTTTTCTGACAGACCATCAGCAAGGGGAAATTTCCCCGGAGGCGTGACGGTATGCCGGCGCTATGACCGGCTGGAAGTCCTGCGGTTGTCCTGCCCATTGGAGGAAATGCTGTTGCCCTGTCCCGGACAGATCGAGCTGTCCGGCTATCGGATATCCTGCCGTCCGGCGGAGCAGATCGTCAATACGCAGACCACCTTTACGGTGCAGCCCAGAGGAAATGTGATCCTTCGATCCCGACGGGAGGGAGATTCTATCCGGCTGCCCGGCGGTACCAAAAGTCTGAAAAAACTGTTTATCGACCGGAAGATCCCTGCGGACCGGCGCCTTACTATCCCGGTGCTGGCAGACGATGAGGGAATTCTGGGTGTTTATTCCATAGGCGTCCATCAAGACAGAGTAGCGTCCCGGCTTCCTGCCGTGACCATCTGTGTGGAACATATTGACTGAGGAGAGATACAAACATGGAAAACGGTATTCAAAAGGTCCTGATCACAAAAGAACAAATTCAAGAGCGCATTGAGCAACTGGGAGAGCAGCTTTCCCGGGACTATGCTGGAAAAGATCCGGTGGTCATCGGCGTGCTCAAGGGTGTGGTGGTGTTTTACGCCGACATGATCCGGCAGATCAAAGTACCCTGCGAAATGGAATTTATGTGGATCTCCTCTTACGAGGGCACCGAATCCAGCGGTACGGTGCTGGTCAAGCATGACCTGTCCAAGAATATCAAGGGTCGCCATGTGCTGGTTCTGGAGGATATCTACGATACGGGCCGGTCACTGGACTTTTTGTACCACCATTTGCTGGAAAAAGAGCCTGCTTCTCTGAAGATCTGCACGCTACTTGACAAGCCGGAGCGTCGCCTGCCGGAGATCTCCCTGCAAGCGGATTATGTGGGCTTTACCATCCCCAATGAATTTGTGGTGGGCTACGGTCTGGACTATGATGAATACTATCGAAATCTACCCTATATCGGCGTTTTGAAGCCGGAAGTTTATACGAAATAAAGGAGAACCTTTGATTTGAAAAAACGCAGTATTATCCCTATTTTGCTGTATATCGTGGTGCTCACCCTGCTGTTTTCCTGGATGACCGGGGGCTTTTCCGGTGCGACGGACGATCTGAGCTATTCCCAAATCGTGCAGCTGTTTCGCAATGAGCAGGTCAAGAGCTTCATCGTGGAGGATCAAGTGATCGAACTTACCCTGCACGAAGCATATAACGGCAAAACAAAGCTCAGCTGCCCTCTGGCGGACGCAGACAGCTTCCGGCTGGAAATGCAGAGCCTGCTTCAGCAGCAGCTGGACAGCGGCATTTTGGAAAGCTATGATTTTGCGCCGGAGGAGGGATTTTCACCCTATGATCTGGTGTTGCCGCTGCTGATCGTAGGGGCCATTTTGCTGCTGCTGTGGGTCTTGCTCATGGGCCGGATGAACAGCGCCAGCGGCAATCCTATGGCAAATTTCGGTCGGGCAAGAGCAACATTGGGAACGCCCGGGGGCAAAAAGGTCACCTTTGACGATGTGGCCGGTGCCGACGAGGAAAAGCAGGAGTTGCAGGAGATCGTGGATTTCCTCCGGGATCCTGCCAAATTCAAGGAGATCGGTGCCCGGATCCCCCATGGCCTGCTGCTGGTGGGCCCTCCCGGCACCGGTAAGACCCTCCTTGCCCGGGCTGTGGCGGGAGAAGCGGATGTGCAGTTCCTGTCCATTTCAGGCTCTGATTTTGTGGAGCTGTATGTGGGCGTGGGCGCCAGCCGTGTCCGGGACCTGTTTGAGCAGGCCAAGAAGATCGCTCCTGCCATTATCTTCATCGATGAGATCGACGCCGTGGGCCGCAAGCGTGGCTCCGGTCTGGGCGGTGGACATGACGAAAAAGAACAGACGCTGAACCAGCTGCTGGTGGAGATGGACGGCTTCGCCCACACCGAGGGTGTCATCGTCCTGGCGGCCACCAACCGCCCGGATATCCTGGATCCGGCGCTGTTGCGCCCGGGCCGGTTCGACCGGCAGATCCACGTGGGCGCACCGGATGTGAAGGGCCGGGAAGAGATCCTGAAAGTCCATTCCAGAGGCAAAAAGCTGGACGGCGAGGTGGATCTTGCCCTGGTGGCCCGTTCCACCGTGGGCTTCACCGGCGCAGATCTGAGCAATTTGATGAATGAGGCAGCCATCCGTGCTGCCCGGGAAAACCGGAAAGTGCTGACCATGGACGATCTGAACGAATCCATGATGAAGATCATGGCGGGCCCTGAAAAGCGCAGCCGTGTCCGGCAGCGCAAGGACCTGCGGGAGACCGCCATCCATGAGGCGGGCCACGCTGTGGCGATGTACCATCTGCCTACCCAGGACCCGGTGCTCCAGATCACAATCGTTCCCAGGGGCAACAGTCTGGGTGCCACCTGGCATATCCCCCAGGATGATGGCTTTAACATGACCCGCAACCAGATGTTTGAGGAGATCGTCAGCCTGCTGGGCGGTCGTGTGGCGGAGGCCATGTTCCTGAACGACATCTCCGTGGGCGCATCCAACGACATCGACCGGGCGACCAAGCTGGCCCGGGACATGGTGGCCCGGTACGGCATGTGCGAAA
>CAZGTR010000119.1:0-4027 GCA_964528715.1 uncultured Oscillospiraceae bacterium
GCATGAAATAGAGCTTCACATTGTTCCAGCCGCCGGAGAAGGCATTGGCGCAGGTGGTGAGGATCTCCTCCTCGGTCAGATTCTTGTTGATCACATCCCGCAGCCGCTGGGTTCCGGCCTCCGGCGCAAAAGTCAGACCACTCTTACGGACCGTTTGCAGCTTCTCCATCAGTTCCCGGGAGAAGTTGTCCGCCCGGAGGGACGGGACAGAGAGGTTGACCCGATTGGCTTCGCAATAGGGGATAAATTCATCCGTCAGCTCTTTCAGCCCCCGGTAGTCGGAGGTGGACAGGCTGGACAGGGTGATCTCATTATGCCCGGAATTTTCAAGAGTTTGCACTGCCTGGCGGTAGAGCACCTCCGGGCTTTTCTTGCGCACCGGGCGGCAGGAAAAGCCTGCCTGGCAGAACCGACAGCCACGAATACAACCCCGGAACACTTCCAGATTGGCCCGGTCGTGGACGATCTCCGTAGAGGGCACGATCATCTTGGTAGGCCAGTAGGCATTGTCCAGATCCTCCACGATCCGCTTGGTCACCTTTTCTGGTGCGCCGTTCAAAGGCACGATGGCAGAAAGGGTGCCGTCGTCGTTGTAGCGGTGTTCGTAGAAACTGGGAACATACACCCCGGGGATCCGGGAAACTTCCAGCAGGAACTGCTCTTTCGTCCAGCCTTCGGCTTTTGCCTTGTCGTAAAGGCTCACGATCTCCACGGTGCTTTCTTCGCCCTCGCCCAGAGAGAAGAAATCCACAAACGGTGCCAGCGGCTCCGGATTGAAGGTGCAAACGCCGCCGGCGAAAACCATGTTCTCAAGGCCATGACGATCTTCCGCATGAATGGGAATGCCAGATAGCCGCAGCATATTCAAAATATTGGAATAGGCCATCTCGTAGCCCACAGTGAATGCGATCAGGTCAAAATCCTTCACGCTGTCCTGGCTTTCCAGCGCCCACAAAGGAATGTCGTTGGCCCGCATGGCCTGTTCCATGTCACCCCAGGGGGCAAACACCCGCTCGCACCAGACGCCGTCCATTTCGTTCATCACGCCGTAGAGGATCCGCATACCCACATTGGACATACCGATCTCGTAGGTATCCGGAAAGCAGTAGGCAATGCGCACCCGGACTTCGTCCTTATTCTTTTTGATCTCGTTGAATTCTCCGTTGGTGTACCGGGCAGGCTTCTGCACGGTGGGGAGGATCCGTTGTAGCAATTCGGTCATAACCGTACCCCTTTGTCGATATTAGCTTTATTGTATCGCCAAATGGGCTTCTTTGCAAGTTTTATTTCTCCGGTGCGCAATAGTAGTAACATTGCAGCCGCCAAAAAAGCCCAAATCCCCGTCCGAAACACCATCCAGCAAGATACTCCCCAAACGCACAATAGAAAAATCCGTTGGAATACCTTCATTATATGCTTTTCTTTTTCTGCTGGATAAAAGATCGACAGCAGGACAGACAAGGCATTACCGCCATCCAATGGTAGCAACGGCAGCAGATTATAGCAGCCCTGTACTAGACCGCAAATGGCTATTCTAGGCAGCCATCGTGAAAAAAGCAACAGTGAAGCTGATCCCATTGGCCCAGCCAGAGCACACACTATGGCCTTCCCTCTCTCCATGGGCGTCGCCTCCATTTTAGCGCCACCGGGGCCAATGGTAATGCACAAGATTTTACCTCCTAAGAGCCAAACTGCCAACGCATGAAAACACTCATGGACAGCCGCCGCAGCCAGTATTCCAACGACCCATTGCAGTGGAAGCATAAGCAGCAGCACAGCACAAAGTACCAAAGCACTCGCCTGGATATCCACTTGTACCTGTTTCTCTGTCCTAGTCATTTCCCAAAAGCTCCACGCAAAATGTTTCAATCGCTTCCTTTAGCGGTGTTCCACCGCCAATGGCCCGGGCCAGCTCCTCCAGCTTAGATATGAACCCTGCGCTATACAGTTGATACCAAAGGATCACGCCGCAGCTCACCGCCAGTCCAGAAAGAACGATCGTCCCCCATTTCCTGTGCTTACGCCGAAGTTGCCCACCATCACTTGGATACCGGATCGAATAACCCATCACGCTCTCCCCCTTTTTCTAAGCATACGATGGATCTTGCCTTTCATTCTTCGTATACACGTTTAGCTTCCGGTACATCGTTTCACAATGCAGATAATAAAAAACGACGATTTCCAAAAGAAAACCGTCGTTTTATGGTCAGAGTGTCATTTAAGGATTTGATATCAATGTTTTGCAGCCAGCAGACAAGGTACTTTTATCTTAGATAGTACGGTCAAGCACTGTAACCTGTGTAATAACATCGCGCAGGCGGTCAGAACCAACCATATATTCAAGAACTTCGTTTGAAGTTTTAAACACCTGATTTCGATCTGGATAGTCGGTGCATGTGACACGAATCTGCTTGCCCTCTGACCATATCCCATATTTCACGCCATTCCACTCAATGACAACTTCGGCACCATAGTGTATACTCGTCTGAAACTCACTGATTGTATGGAACCGATAACTATCTTCCGAATAAGGAATTATCATATTTGCAAGCCCTCCCAACACAGATTTAAATTCCGGGATATTCCCATCCAGATAATTGATAGGGGGACTGGGCTGAGGATGCTGATCTAGACTGCTCCAGTCGATTTTATGATCGTGTGGGTTTGAATGGCCGCTTCCGGGGGTGTGTTCCGTTTCGTGGCGCACCACCTCTGCTTTTCCATCTTTCCCATATTTTACATAAACCCAATACCCACCCTGTTTTGATGATAAAAATATATGCCGAATTGTATTCGAAGGACCAATAAAAATTTGATCCTGCGGCTTATTTGGATTCGGTCGCCACTTTCCGCCATAAGCGCTGCCGCCGCCTTTAAAGGAACTGCCTCCGATCAAATATGGTTCTATTATATCACGATTCTGACGAATTGCACCACCGATTTTATAGCAAGCCAAATCTTCTTGATAACTCCGTTCATAGTCCACGTACACAATGTCTCCCTGCATCTCGGGAAAGTCCTTCTATGTACAGACCCCTAAAAGTGGAAAGTTGCATATTTCTGTGCAGCAGGATCAAGAAGTTTACAAATATAAAATAAAAAACGGTGAGTCCTTAAAGAACTCACCGTTGGTCGGAGTGTCGGGATTCGAACCCGAGGCCTCTTGGACCCGAACCAAGCGCGATACCAAACTTCGCCACACCCCGTTAGCTTAGATATTATAATGAAAAAACTTCTCATTGTCAAGTCCTGTGTTTTGTTTTTCCAGTTTTATTAAGAATATGAAAACAGCCATAACAATTTCTTGCATTTTTCGTCAAATTGCGCTATTCTGTATAGGTATTAAACCAAACACGGAGAGTGACAACTATGGCAAAAAAATGGGGAGACCGGAAAGATGGCACCCTGCTGCGTGATATCGATTCCATGCACTACATCATGCCCCTGATGTATCCCAACCGGTGCGACAACGAGGCATTCATGCACCTGCGCATTGATCTGACCAATGCAGAAAAATTCCTGGCCCGGAAAAATGCGGACGATCCGGCATACAAATATAACCTGTTCCAGCTGGTGGTGACGGCGGTGCTGAAAACCGTCACATTGCGCCCCCAGATGAACCGGTTCATCGCCAACGGCAATCTGTATCAGCGCAACGAGATCACCGCCGCCTTTACGGTGAAAAAGGTCTTCTCCGACCACGGCAGCGAGGCCCTGGCCCGGATCAATCCCAAGGAGACCGACACCCTGGACTCCATCCACGACGAGATCTATCGTCAAGTCTCCTTCTGCCGCAGCGACAGCAAGGACGCTTCTACCGCCAGCATGGACATCCTGCAAAAGATCCCCGGCAAGCACATGATCGGGCGGATCGCTCGGTTTTTGGACCGGCACGGCTGGATGCCCGCCGGTATCATTGCAACAGACCCCTATTACTGTTCCGCTGTGCTGACCAATTTGGGCAGCTTGAAGCTGGATGCCGGATATCACCACATGACCAACTGGGGCACCAATTCCCTGTTCTGCG
>CAZGTR010000120.1:0-3964 GCA_964528715.1 uncultured Oscillospiraceae bacterium
CGAGGGCAAATTGCCCTCGCCTTTTCTTTACAGCTTATGAAAAATCGGCTGGCGGTTTTCAAAGGTACACACATAGCCAAAAATGTCCTTCAGCAATGCACAGGCCTCCCGGCTGTACTGACCCACCCGCTCCACATTGTGGGCGTCAGAACCCACAGTCACAATCCGTCCGCCCAGCTCCTTGAACCGGCGCAAAAACACCTCACTGGGCAGGTACGCCCCGCAACGGTCAACACCGCTGGTGTTGATCTCCAAGCCCTTATCCTTTTTTGCCAGTTCTTCCAGAATGGCATCCACGATCTGTCGGTGCCTCTGGTAGTCCACAGGCACTTTATTGGGGTTCCCCCGGCACTTGCTCACAAAAGTCAAATGCCCCAATACATCAAAATCCCGGTGGGCACACACCGCCCGGTAGGTCTCCTCCAGATGGATAGCATAGGCTTCCTCTGTGGTTTTTCCCTCCCAGTAGGGAGCCAGGTACACATCCACCCCATCCACGCAATGAACAGAGCCGATAACAAAATCAAATTCCCGCCGGGTCAGATCCTTCGCCAGCTGCCACGGATTGTCCGGCGTAATGCCGAACTCCACGCCCCGGCGGATCTTCAATCCTGGCATTTCCAAATGATCGTACGCCCGACTGTAATGGTCGAAATCAAAGACCATGGTATCGTCATTTTCCATATAGTCGATGTGATCGGTAAAGCAGATCTCCTGCAACCTACGTTCAAGCGCCGCCCGGGCCATAGCCTCTGGCGTATCATGTCCATCAAAGGACACTGTCGAGTGTATATGAAAATCAAACATTTTCTATCTCCTCCCAGAATTGACGGAACGCCGTGGGCAGTGCCGCCTGCTTTTTGATCTCCTGCGCTGTTAGCCAGGTAAAAGCCCCGCCCAACTGTGCTACTTCCAGGTATAATCCGCTCATCTCCCAGCGGATGTGGGTGAAAATATGCTGCCGCTGTACCTGGCGGTAAAGTATCTTTGGTTCCAGCCCCCACCGGCGCACGATCTCCAACCCGTGCTCCATATCAAAGCTTCCATCCACATTGGGGAATTCCCACAATCCAGCCAACAATCCCTTTTTCGGGCGTTTACACAATGCGTATTTCCCACCACAGGAGAAAATAAAAACGGTCTTTTTCACCTGTTTTTTCTGTTTTTTAGGACTTTTAACAGGCAAATGCTCCGCCGTTTCGGCGGCATAGCCCCGGCAGAAGCTCCGGCAGGGACATTCTTCGCACCTGGGTGCCCAGTTGGGCCCGCACAATGTCGCCCCCAGCTCCATCAGGCTTTGGGTAAAGTCCCCAGCTTGAGCCGGGTATATTTCTGCCAGACGCTGCTCCACACTTTTCTTATAGACCGGGCTGTCAACGGGGGTGTTCTCATTCAAGATCCGGGATACTACCCGCAGCACATTTCCGTCCGCCGCAGGCCGGGGCAGATCAAAGCAAATGGAGCTGATGGCACCAGCCGTATAGGGACCGATCCCCGGCAAGGCCAGAATTTCTTCATAGCTTTCCGGAAAGCGCCCGCCGTAGTGTTCCATCACCACCTGTGCAGCTTTTTTCAGATTTCGTACCCGGCTGTAATAGCCCAGCCCCTCCCACAGCTTGTGCAGATGTTCATCCTGTGCATTGGCCAGCGACTCGATGGTGGGCAATTCCCGCAAAAAGCGATCATAATAGCCCTTTACCGCTTCTACCCGGGTCTGTTGGAGCATGATCTCTGACAGCCACACATGATACGGCTGCTTGTCCTGTCGCCAGGGCAGATCCCGCTTATTCTGTTCAAACCAGGGCAACAGTACCTCCGGCAGTTGCCTCAAAATATCATCCATCTGAAACCCCTCTTTCCCGGGTATTTTACTAGATCCGTACCTACTTGTCAAGATTTTGACATTCGACTTCTTATCTGCTATAATGGTCAAAAAGGAGGGTTTTATATGGAAAAGATCCGGACGATTCTAACACTTGTATTGGTATTGCTCCTTCTGACACCGTATGGCCAGGTTTCCGCCTTGGTGCCCACGGACACTGCTGCTGAAGACATTACAGCTTCCACTGTCATCACCGGAACCGGCTATCAGAATTTTTCTTTTCTCCAGGACGGCAACGTCTCGGCCTACCGCACTTCCTCCGGCAATGCCCAGATCACCCTGGAAAATCCCAAGGGTATTGGCTCTTTGTACTTGATGTTCGATCTGGAATATGGCAGCTACACCCTCACCGATAACAAGACCGGTGTCACCGCCACCGCCGGTACATACGGCATTCTCCACGAATTTGTGGATGTTTACAGCCTTTTGGGTGCCTGTCCCACTTCCGTGACATTGCGCTTTGAAAGCGGCGCCGTCCGGCTCAGTGAGATTTACAGCTTCACATCCGGTCAAACGCCCGATTTTGTCCAGAAATGGCAGGCGCCTCTGGAAAACGGTGCCGATATCGTCCTGTTTTCCACCCATTCCGATGATGACCAGCTATTCTTCGCAGGCCTCGTCCCCCTGTACGCCGGAGAGAAGAAGTGCCGGGTGCAGGTGGTGCTGATGACCGACCACCGGGAGGGCCCCTACGCCACCAATCTGCGGACCCACGAGGTCATCAACGGCCTGTGGGCCGCCGGACTCACCGCCTATCCGGTGTTCGGCAAATTCATCGACTACCGCATCGACTCTCTGGAGGGGATGTACGCTTACTACGAAAAACTGGGCACCACCAAAGATGATCTGATGGATTTCATGGTCACGCAGCTGCGGCGGTTCAAGCCCCAGGTGGCCATCACCCACGATATTAACGGCGAATACGGCCACGGAATGCACCGGATCTACGCTGACCTTTTGATCAACGCACTGGACATCACCGCCGATCCCAACCAGTATCCCGCCTCGGCGGAAAAATACGGCACCTGGGATGTGCCTAAGGCATATCTGCACCTATACGGTGAGAACAAGATCGTCCTGGATTACGACACGCCCTTGGAAAGCTTCAATGGTCTGACCGCCTTCCAGGTCTCCCAGAAGCTGGGCTATCCCTGTCACAAGACCCAACAGCATACCTGGTTCACCACCTGGATCAACGGCAGCGCCGGACAGATCACCAAGACCAGCCAGATCTATTCCTACAATCCCGCCTATTTTGGCCTGTATCGCAGTACCGTGGGCGCAGATGTGGAAAAAAATGACTTTCTGGAAAATATCATCCCCTATGATGTCCAGGATCAACAAGCCGCCGACGCCGTCATGGACCAGATCAACGCCCTTTTCCCCATCACATTGGACAGCGAGGAGGCCATTACCGCTGCGCAGGCTGCTTTTGACGCTTTGAGCGACGCACAGAAAGCACTTCTGTCTAATACAAACGCTCTTTCCAACGCCAAAAGCGAATTTACGCAACTGAAACAGCAGCATGAAGAAGATCTTTCAGCTGCACAGGCGGTCATAAATCTCATCGACCAGATCGGCACTGTCACGCTGGACAGTGACCCTTGTATCAGCGCCGCCAAGGAAGCCTACGAGCTGCTCACCAATGAGCGAAAGCTTCTGGTATCCAATTACCAGACCCTGCGTACCGCCCAGAGCGAGCTGGAACGGCTGAAGCTGGATCAGCAGGCCCAGCAGGCGGCAGCGCAAAACCGCCAACGGGATCTTGTAAAATACACCCTCTGGGGCACCCTTTCGCTGCTTTTGCTGCTTCTCATCTTCCTCCGCCAGCACCACAAACGAAGAAAAAGCAAAAAATTTTCAAAAAAGTGAAAATAATGCTTGCATTTTCTTTGAAAGTGTGCTAGTATATCTAAGCGCTTGAGAGAGCGTTATGCGCCGGTAGCTCAGTTGGATAGAGTGACTGACTACGAATCAGTAGGTCGGGGGTTCGAGTCCCTTCCGGCGTACCAAAATTAAAAGGGAGGTTTTTACCTCCCTTTTAATTTTTGTCCTGAGGGACTCGAAAGGCCGTTAAGAAAA
>CAZGTR010000121.1:0-3947 GCA_964528715.1 uncultured Oscillospiraceae bacterium
TGTGACCTCATGCGTGTGAAGCATGCGCTCTAACCAGCTGAGCTAAGCCTCCATATCGGAACAGATAAGATTATAGCATAGATTTCTGATTTGTCAAGCATTAGTTTTTGGCTTTTTGAAAAACAGCACATTGCTTTTTGCGCCTGGCTGCGTTATAATGACGATGATATGGAAAATCCAGCTCTGCGGGGCGAAGGAGATATGTTATGAAGAAGACGCTGATCGTCGTGGATATGCAGAATGACTTTATCGATGGTTCTCTGGGGACGAGCGAAGCCAGGGCCATTGTGGGCCGTGTTCAGACAAAGATCGAACAGTATCGTCGGGCGGGAGATCGGATCATCTTTACCCGGGATACCCATGGGGAAGATTATCTGGATACCCCCGAAGGGAAGAAGCTGCCGGTGAAGCACTGTATTCGAGGCACGCATGGCTGGCAGATCGAGAAAAGTCTGGATACACGAGGGTGCACCATTATTGATAAACCCACCTTTGGCTGGACTCGATGGAATGAATGGGATTTTGATGAGGTGGAACTGGTGGGGCTGTGTACGGATATCTGCGTGGTGTCGAACGCTCTGGTGTTGAAGGCGCTGTTTCCGGAGGCTGTGATCTCGGTAGATGCGTCCTGCTGTGCCGGTGTCACGCCCAAGAGCCATGAAGCGGCGCTGATGACTATGAAAATGTGTCAGATCGATGTGATCGGAGGATGAATGATGTTTCATGCAAAGAAAGTGACAGAGGAATGTGTGTCCTGGATCCGGGAGTTTTTTGAGAAAAACGGCCCCGGCTGCAATGCAGTCCTGGGCATTTCCGGCGGAAAGGACAGCTCTGTGGCAGCGGCGCTGTGCGTCAAGGCTCTGGGCAAAGATCGGGTGGTGGGTGTACTAATGCCCAACGGCGAGCAAAGTGACATTGATATGTCCCGGCTGCTGGTGCAGCATTTGGGAATCAGAAGTGTGGTCGTCAATATCCACGCCGCCTTTGAAGGGCTGCTGGGTGCGATGAACAGTGCTGAGCTGCTGGAGGGTATGGAGCCTGTGTGCGCCACGGCCCAGACCATTGCCAATTTGCCACCCCGGCTGCGGATGTCCACGGTCTATGCGGTGAGCCAAAGCGTCAATGGCCGGGTGGTCAACACCTGCAATTTGTCGGAGGATTATGTGGGCTACTCTACCCGCTATGGCGACAGCGTTGGTGATTTCAGCCCCCTGTCCCGGCTGACGGTGCAGGAGGTCAAGGCTATTGGCAGAGAGCTGGGCCTGCCGGAGGTGCTGATCGAGAAAGTGCCGTCGGATGGTCTGTGCGGCAAGACTGATGAGGATAATTTGGGCTTTACATACGCAGTGCTGGATCGTTATATCCGCACCGGCGTGTGCGAGGACCCGGCGGTGAAGGAAAAAATCGACCGGCGCCATCGACAGAATTTGTTCAAGCTGGAGCTGATGCCCTGCTTTGAGTATACCCCGGAGGACTGATATGGACAAAAAGCCCTATGAGCTGGGTGTGATCGTGGGCAGATTTCAATCCCTGCACGCCGGTCATCAGGAGATGATCCGTAAAGCACTGGCCCTGTGTCGGCAGGTGTGCGTGCTGGTTGGTTCCTCGCAAGAGAGCGGTACGGCGAAAAATCCTTTTCCTTACGAGCTGCGGGAGCAAATGCTCCGGTGCGTCTTTGGGGAAGAACTGTTCATTTTCCCTCTGCCGGATATCGGCGTTGGGAATGTCTCCGCCTGGGGGGACTATGTGCTGGAAAATGTGGTGGGACACATGGGAAAGCGCCCGGATATTCTGATCAGCGCCAAGGAGAGCCGCCGGATCAGCTGGTTCGACCAGGTGCAGGGCTTGTCTCTGGCGGAGCTGTATATTCCAAAATCCAACCCCATTTCTGCCACCCAAATGCGCCGTTTTTTTCTTGACGATGACGAAGCGGCCTGGCGGGAGCAAACGGACCCAAAGCTCTGGCCGTTGTATGAGCAAATGCGCCGGCAAGTGATCGCTTCCAGCGAAAATCTGGAAACGGATAGTATTTAAAAAGGAGGGCTTTCCTATGAAATTGGAGCCCATCGTGGTATCCCTGTTGGATACCGATCTATATAAATTCAATATGAACCAGGTGATCTTCCACAAGCACACGGACCTGAACGGCGAGTATTTCTTCAAATGCCGCAATGCGGGCGTTGTGTTCACCCAGGAAATGCTGGAAGAGATCAATGCCCAGATCGATCACCTGTGCAGTCTACGCTTTTCCCGGGAGGAGCTGGACTATCTGCGCTCCATCCGGTTCATCAAAAATGACTATGTGGAATTTCTGCGGCTGTGGCATCCTATCCGGGAGTATGTGACCACGAGCCTGTCCGAAACAGGGGAACTGTCTATTCTGGTCAATGGCCCGCTGTTTTCTGCCATGCAGTTCGAAATTTATCTGCTGGAGATCGTCAATGAGGTATATTTCCGAATGCACAACGATTATGAGGTACTGCGCCGGTCTGCCCAGGAGCGACTGGATGAGAAGATCCGGGCATTCCAGAATGGAACGTATACCTTCAAATTTGCGGAATTCGGCTGCCGGCGGCGGCTCTCCCGGGAGTGGGAGGATGTGGTCATCCGCCGCTTCGTCACGGAAACGGAGAACTGCGTGGGCACTTCCAATGTGTATTTTGCGAAAAAGTACGGTATCAAGCCCATCGGTACCTATGCCCATGAGTTCGTCCAGATGTACCAGGGTATTGACTCCATCCCTCTGGCATATACCAATCACTATGCCATGCGGGACTGGTATGCAGAGTATGACGGCGACAACGGCACGGCATTGACCGATACCCTGACCACGGATCTGTTTCTGATGGATTTTAACCGTTCCATGGTCAATAACTACTCCGGCGTGCGCCATGACAGCGGCGATCCTTACGAATGGGGCGAGAAAATTCTGGCCCACTATCAGCATTATGGGGTGGATCCCCGGCACAAGCAGCTGCTGTTCAGCGACAGCTTGAATTTTGACCGGGCACAGAAGCTCTTTGACTATTTCAAAGACCGCACCAAGGTGGCCTTTGGTATCGGCACCTTCTGCTCCAATGATACTTGCGAGGAAGCGCTGAACATCGTCATCAAGCTGCAATACGTCAACGGTCGCCCGGTGGCGAAGCTGTCCGATGTGCCTGGCAAGGAAATGTGCCAGGATGAAGCATACCTGGAATACCTGCGCCGGTCGGTGGAATTCCGACTCAATCGGGAAAAATGATAAATCGCCCTTGCATCCACGGATGCAAGGGCGATTTCTATGTGAGGAACAGGTTTTCATCATTGGTCAGGTCGCCGTTGCCACTGACGGGAATGGCATCGCCCAGGTAGGTGGGTTTGGGCTTGAAAATGGAGGTCAAAAAGTCTTTGTTTCTGGCCAAAACCTCCCGCAGATCCCGGGCGGATTGACCCCAATAAGTGCGGTAATCGGCGGAAACGCCATAGGCTTCCAGTCCAAGGGCGTTGGCGATGTACAGCGCCCGGGAAAGATGATATTCCTGGGTGACAATGATGACTTTTTGAACTTGGAAAATTTCTTCGGCCCGGTAGATACTTTCATAGGTGGAAAAACCGGCATGATCCATGAAAATGTCAGAAGAAATGATGCCTTTGCTGATGGCGTACTGTTTCATGGCCTGCACCTCGTTGTAGGTGGTTTGACCGTGGTCGCCGGACATGAGCAGCTTCGGTGCAGCACCGGTTTGGTACAGTTCTACGCCTCGACGCAGCCGGTCCGCAAGCATATCGCTGGGCTGTCCGCTGTCTTTGACAAGACAGCCCAAAACCAGAATACAGTCCACATCGGAAAGGTTGCTGGCTTGCTCGGTTGTGAGAAGCTGGTCCGCTGTGCTGTTGACTACATGGGCATTGATCCCAAACACAGCGGCGCAACCGATGACACACACCAGTAAAAGAAAAAGCAC
>CAZGTR010000122.1:0-3945 GCA_964528715.1 uncultured Oscillospiraceae bacterium
GGTATGCGCCGCAAGAGCAAGGTGGACGATGCCATCGAGCGCTATTCCAATATGCGCTCCATCAACGCCATCGAGCGGGCGGATGTGTGCCTGATCCTCATCGACGCCAATGACGGCGTGACCGATCAAGATACCAAGATCGCAGGCCTGGTCCACGAGGCCGGTAAGGCCGCCATCATCGTGGTGAACAAGTGGGACGCTGTGGCAGATAAAGAGACCAATACCATGCGGGACAAGGAAGCCGCCGTTCGGGACGGCTTGAGCTACATGACCTATGCCCCCATCGTGTTCCTGTCTGCATTGACCGGTCAGCGGGTGGATAAGCTGTACGAAGTGATCCAGGAGGTCCATAAGCAGAACACCAGCCGTATCACCACCGGTGCGCTGAATAGCGTGCTGGCGGATGCCACTGCTCGTGTGCAGCCGCCCACGGATAAGGGCCGCCGCCTAAAGATCTACTACATGACCCAGGCCAGCACCAAGCCGCCGCATTTTGTCATTTTCTGCAATGACGCAAGACTGTTCCACTTCTCCTACCAGCGCTATCTGGAAAATCAGATCCGGGAGGTCTTCGGCTTGAAGGGTACGCCGGTGCGTATCACCATCCGACAGAAGGGCGATAAGGAGGAGTGAGTATGGCGTTTGCAGTGGCGATCGCAGTGCTCAGCGCCTATCTGCTGGGCAACCTCAATGGATCTGTTTGCATCTCGGCTCTGGTTGCCGGTGATGATGTGCGCAGCCATGGCAGCGGCAACGCAGGCCTGACCAACTTCTTCCGCAGCTACGGCGGCTGGAGCACCTTTCTGGTGATCGCCGTGGATATGCTGAAAACCGTTGCAGCCAGCTACGGGGCCGGGCTAATGCTGAAGTCCTTCGGCAATTACGAGATCGGTCTGGTTTTGGGCGCTGTTGCAGTGTCTGTCGGTCACGATTTTCCGGCACTGTTGGGCTTTAAGGGCGGCAAGGGGATCTTGTGTGGCTTTACGGCGGCACTGATCCTGGATTGGCGCATTGCCCTGGTGATGTTGGCAGTGTTCGCAATTGCCTTTGGTATTACCCGATATGTCTCCCTCGGCTCTGTGTTGGGGGCTGTCACCTGCACAGTCGGCTTTTCTGTGATCCACTGGGGTAACTGGCCGGTGTGCGTTGGTGGAATGGTCCTGGGGCTTCTGGCGGTGTATATGCACCGGGGCAATATCGCACGGCTGGTCCGTGGAAACGAATCCAAGGTACATTTGATCCATAGGGACTTGAATAAAAAATGAAAATTGCAGTGATTGGTAGTGGTGCATGGGGCACCGCATTGGCAATTTGCCTGTGCAAAAACGGTCATGAGGTGACACTCTGGGTCCGGGATGAGCAGAAGGCAAAAGCAATGACAAACAGCCGGACGAATCCCCGCCTTGCAGGTGTGGAGCTGCCGGAGCAATTAGAAATCACAGCGGCCCCCACGTGCGTGGCAGAAACGGACCTGGTCGTGATGGCAAGCCCGTCTTTTGCATTGCGGGAAGTCAGCCGTAAGATCGCACCGTACTTGCGTGAGAATACGGTGATGGTATCCGTGACCAAGGGAATCGAGCAGGGCACCCTGCTGCGCATGAGCCAGATCGTGGAGCAGGAGACCGGACATCCGGTGGTGGCCCTTACCGGCCCCAGCCATGCGGAGGAAGTGGCCCGGGGTATTCCCACAGGCTGTGTGGCGGCAAGCGCAGACCAAGCCCTTGCAGAGCTGGTACAGGACGCTTTTATGTCTGAGACCTTCCGGGTGTACACCAGCCCGGATATCGTAGGCGTGGAGTTGGGTGGCGCACTGAAAAATGTGATCGCATTGTGCGCCGGAGTCACCGATGGTATGGGTTTTGGGGACAATACCAAGGCTATGCTCATGACCCGGGGACTGACGGAAATGGCAAGACTGGGCGTATCCCTGGGGGCAAACCGGGATACTTTTGCGGGCCTTGCAGGTGTGGGCGATCTGATCGTTACCTGTACATCCCCTCATTCCAGAAACCGCCGGGCAGGCTTGCTCATTGGCAAGGGCCTGGCACCGGATCAGGCCATGGCAGAGGTGGGTGCTGCGGTGGAAGGTTATTATGCCGCAAAGTCCGCATGGGCCCTGGCCCAACGCCAGGGCGTGGATATGCCCATCGTCCATGCGGCTTATGCAACACTGTATGAAAACAAGGAAACTGCCCGGGTGGTGGAGACGCTCCTGGGTCGTCCCGGCAAAGCAGAGCTGGAATACGCCAGCTGGAATTGAGATTTTTCCATGGTCGTAGGGGCGCCATTGACAGGAATGTGGGAAAAAGCAGCTTCTGATCTATTGGAAAAACACAACAGAATATGAACTGCTTGCTGGATGCGCTCCCGCCTGCCCGAACAATTTGCTGTCGGGATGGGCGGGAGCTTTTGTGTTGGCGGTCGAATTTTTCTGGCTCGATGATTGCAGTTATGGCAAACCTAATTCCATAAGTTCGTTATCTACCGTGGTGAGCATACCGAGTCGGAGGGTATCCGTTATCCGAATGTGGAAGATTACCTCAAAATCCCTCGCCTGACGGTTTCATCTAAAGCGATAGCGGAATGTTGGGTCACTTCTCCGCCGGGTTCACCCTGGATACCTACGCCCGTGTCACCACCGCCGCCCAAAAAGAAGCCGCACAGACTATGAAAAATGTGCTTGCAGGATGATCACAGACAAGCTATTCAGAAAAAATGTTACGCCATGCTGTCAAGTCACAGCATGGCGTAACATATGCATTTTTCAAAATACGATCGGTTGTTCTGCATGGTAAAATAGGAAGAAAACCCAGGAGGAAAGCCATGCACAACATACTAACAGTTCAGCATATCGATGGGTATCTGGCCTATCTGAAAAGTGAAGAAAGGAGCGAAAACACAAGGCTAAAATACAAGCGGGATACGCTGCGTTTTTTGCATTATGTTTCCAATGCTCCGATAACAAAAGAACTGGTGGTTCGTTACAAAAACGATCTGCTACACGCCGGATATACGCCACGCAGCATCAACTCCATGCTCGCTTCCGTGAACGGTCTTTTGGTATTTCTTGGTTGGGGTGGATCCTGTGTAAAGGGTCTAAAACTGCAACGCATCTTTTTTACCCCAAACCAAAGGAAATTGCGCCAGGAGGAATTCCAGCGCTTGGTTCGCACAGCCAATGCCAAAGGAAAGATACGCTTGGCGCTGATTCTGGAAACAATTTGCGCAACCGGGATCCGGGTCAGTGAATTGCCCTTTGTCACCGTTGAGGCGGCACGGCAGGGAGAAGCAATCGTATCTCTGAAAGGAAAGACAAGGCGAATCTTTCTTGTGAAAAAGCTCAGAAAAAAGTTGCTCGCCTATGCGGCAGCGCAACATATCAAAGCGGGCATGATTTTTATGACCAGATCTGGAAAAGCCATCAGTCGCACGAACATCTGGCGTGAAATGAAAGCGTTATGCGTTTGTGCGCAGGTGCCCCCGGAAAAAGTTTTTCCTCACAATTTACGCCACTTGTTTGCACGCATTTTTTATAATCTTGAAAAGGATATCGCCAAGCTCGCAGACATTCTTGGGCACAGCCACATCGACACTACACGGATCTATGTGATCTCCACAGGGCGGGAACATCTGGAGCGAATGGAACAAATGCATTTGATCTTGTAGAACAAGGTCGTTGAAAGCAATCATAGGTTGCTGCGCACCTTTTTCGTAGCAACATAATCGACATTATGTAATCAATACAAAAAATATGCCTCATTCTGTCGTTATTTGATAGAAATAGTATACCACACTCGCCTTTTAATTACAATCCCAAGGACTTCAAAAAACGCTGAGTTCCGCTTTGTGCCTAAAAAAACGTATACTTTTTCAAGCCTTTGCTTCTAAAAAATGCAAAGGCTTTGTTGTTATGCAAATTTTAATAAAAATTCGCAACTTTTTGAA
>CAZGTR010000123.1:0-3915 GCA_964528715.1 uncultured Oscillospiraceae bacterium
TTGCCGGGTTTCATCGGGCCGTTCCCTCCACCACTCTTGATAAGGCTTGTATGCAATTCGTGAGATATTATAATGCTTTTTTCTGAAATGTCAACACTTTTTTCGCCATTTTCCGATGAAAATATTTACAATTCTGTGATAGACTTTTCATTGGATTGCTGATACAATATTTTCAACCGTTTCAAGGAGATGAAGCAATGAAAAAACTGCGTACCCGCTTTGATCGTCTGTGCTACAAACATCGGAACAAGGGTATCCCCAATCTCATGCTGTATTTGAGCATTGGCAGCGCCCTGTGCTATTTAATGAGCGCCATGGCGGGCAATTACACGCTATATTACTGGCTGTATTTTGACCGGGAGCTGATCCTGCAAGGGCAAATTTGGCGACTGTTCACCTATCCACTGACATACGGCATTGGAAATTCCAATCTGCTGCTGGTGGCGATCTCTATCCTGTGCTACTATTCTCTGGGACGAGCCATGGAAAACATCTGGGGCACACTGAAATTCAACCTGTTCTATCTCACCGGCGTGGTGATGATGGATCTGTACTGCCTGATCTTCGGCGGACAGGCGGATGTGTATTATCTGAATTTGAGCCTATTCCTCAGTTATGCCACCTTGTTCCCCCAGTCCCAGTTTTTGCTGCTGTTCATCATTCCGGTGAAGGCCTGGGTCTTTGCGCTGATCGATCTTCTGCTGGTGCTGTGTGGTCTGCTACTGGATCCATTCCCCTATAATCTGTTCTCCGTCATTTCCCTTGCCAACTATTTCCTGTTCTTCGGCAAGGATGTGCTGAATGTGATCCCCATGTCCTGGCGGATCAACGCCCGGCGGCTGTTCCACAAAAAGCCCGGAAAGAAGTCCGGCCCCAAGGTGGTTCCGTTCCCCAACGCCGGGTCTTACGAGGCTTCCACCACCAAGCCCAAGGCACCCTATACCCACAAGTGCACCGTCTGTGGCCGCACGGATGTGGACGATCCGGAGCTGGAGTTCCGCTACTGCTCCCGCTGCCGGGGTTACTACTGCTACTGCATCGATCATATCAACAACCACGAGCATATCCAGTGAGCTGTAGAAGCAATCGCCCTCCCCACCGGGGAGGGCATTTTCATGCTATTGGGGATAGACAGTCCCCCTACGACTCACCAAAAGACGATGCGATCATCATTTGGGACAGTTTAGGAAATAACATGATTTTTCTGCATTTCTTCCGAAAAGGTCGGAAGAAGGCCATCGAAGTCTTGCATTTTGCATTTTGCCATGGTAGAATGGCTAAATAGAATTATGTTAAGCTAGGAGGTGGCGCAGTGCGCCGCATTTTTTCCCTGTTGCTGTGTTTGCTGCTTTTGACCACGGCGGTCAGCGCCGCCGGAAGCGTTTCTAAATTGGAAAGCAGCACCACTGTTTCTTCCAACGGCACCTGTCAGGTGACCTTGGTGGTGCAGCTTTTGCTGGACAGCGTTCCCGAGACGCTGCGTTATCCCTTGCCCAGTGCCGCCCGGGACATCACCCTCAACGGCACCGCTGCCAAGACCAGTCAGGACAGCTTGAACCGCTGGGTCAATTTAAACAGCGTTATCACCACAGCAGGCAGTCATACCTTTACCATTCATTATACCCTGCCGGATACCGTTACCGCCCTGAATAATGGCTCTTTACAATTGCAGCTGGAGCTGCTTTCCGGATTTGACTACCCCATCAGCGCCATGGATTTCACCATCACGCTGCCCGGTGACATTGCTGAAAAGCCGGACTTTTCCAGCACCTACCACCCGGCTTCCGTGGAACTGCTCATGGACTACACCATGGAAAACGGCGTGATCCGCGGCTCTTTTAAAGAAGGGCTGAAAGATCACGAAAATCTCACCATGACCTTGACGGTACCCAATTCCGTCTTTCCACAGCCCATCGTCAAACGCTGGGCCATGAGCACAGATGACGTGCTCATGTACGCATTGGCAGTTCTTGCACTTTTTTACTGGCTGCTGCGTCTGCGTTGCCCCATCCCACGGCGGATCCGCCGCACCCAGCAACCGGACGGGATCACCGCCGGTGAATTGGGGTGCTGCCTCATCGGACAGGGCGTGGATCTGAATACCATGGTACTTTCCTGGGCCCAAATGGGCTACCTTTCGCTGGAACTGGGACGCAACCGCCGCCTGCGGCTGCACAAGCGCATGGATATGGGCAACGAACGCAGTGAATTTGAAATACGCTGCTTCAAGACACTTTTCGGAAGCCGACACATCGTGGACGCCGGTGGAGAGCATTATGCCCGACTGGGCCGCAAAGCATCCCACACGGTCCCCCAGGCGGGAAATTATTTCCAGCGCCACACCGGTAATCCCAACGTGCTTCGTTGCCTCGGAGCCGGGATCGGCGCCTGCGCCGGAATATCCCTGGCCACATCCTTCGCAACGGATACTGCATGGCAGGTGGTGTTGGGCATTGTTCTGGTGCCTTTGGGTGCTGTGACCTGCTGGCATTTGCATACCGTTACCCGTGCTCTGCACCTTCGCCGCAGAAATCCTGCGCTCCCCACTATTGCGTTGGTGGTCATTTGGTTCCTGCTGAGCATTTTGGCAGGGGAGGTAAATGTGGCCCTGTTCGTGGCACTTACGCAGTTGCTGATCGGCCTTGCAGGTGCTTACGGCGGACGGCGAACGGAGCTTGGCAAGCAGTCCATGAGCCAGGTGCTGGCGCTGCGCCGGTATCTACGCAAGCTAAACGCCCAAGAGTTACAGCAGCTCCAGCAAACTGATCCTGATTATTTCTTCACTATGGCCCCCTGGGCCATTGCCCTGGGGATAGACCGGCGATTTGCCCGGAACTTTGGAGAACGCAAGCTTCCTGCCTGCCCTTATCTATCCACCAGATCAGATACCACTCTAACTGCGAAGCAATGGAATGATCTGCTGCGCCAGGTCATGTCCATTCTGGACGAGCGTCAAAAACCTGCACTGCTGCAAAGGCTGCACAGTAAATAACACGATCCCATCCGAAAAATCGGATGGGATCGCAGAGTGTCGAAAAAATATCCTTTCTTGGTTCCTCCTCTGAGGGAGTTGTCATACGAGAGCATGACTGAATATTCGCAACACAAATATTCGGATTTTCTGGATATTTCAAACAAATTCAGAACCCTCTCTGCGGCTCTCTAAGAGCCGCCTCTCCACTGTGCATAAAGTGGCTGTAAGCCGCTTTGCGGCAACACCCACTAAACCAAAGGGAGAGGCAAGGTTTTTTGTCACAGTGGTCGATTTTTGGGATATGGCTGTTTCTGGCTGGTCCGGCCCAGCAAATAATCCGTGCTGACGCCGTAAAAATCAGCCAGCTTGTGCAGCACTTCGGTGGGGATGTCACGCTTGCCGCTTTCGTAATGGGAGTAGCAGGCTTGGGTGCAACTAAGTAGCTTTGCTAGCTCGACCTGTGTCAGATCCCGGTCCTCTCGCAGGTCCCGAATGCGCTTGTACATATTTCCCCACCTCCCAACGATTCGTGTATATTCTAGTATATCCTAAACATTTTGTGATGTTGACTTATATAACGAAATGTTATAAAGTGAAAATGAATAAAAAATGGAGGTTCAGACATGGAAGACAAAATTGCCCAAACGGTCTACGACCGACTCCTGGGCCACCTGGCGCTGCAAACGGATGGATTTGAGGTGGAGGATCTGTTTGCCGACGGCGCACCGGGGGATCTGCTGTATGAACAGATCTACGAGGCGAATTTGCACTTGTGCCAGAAGCTGGGTGTGGAAGAAGATGAGGATCTCCAGAGTATCATCGACCATTTTTGGGATATCACTGCCCTGGTGGGGGAGAAAATGTTCCAATATGGAAGAAAAATGTAAAGTGTCCGGGTGGCAAGCCACCCGGACATTTTGCGTCCTGCGGTGATTTGAGAT
>CAZGTR010000124.1:0-3902 GCA_964528715.1 uncultured Oscillospiraceae bacterium
GTTGCAGACGGACGCAGAGGGCTTGAATCGAGAAGCTGCTGCTTACCAGCAAATTTACCCCATCGCTGCCCGGTGTGGCGTGTTTGCCAAGACGGACATCCAGCCGCTGATCAACGAGGGTGCAACCAAGGCAGATTTGGCGGCGTCTATTTTTCAGGCGGTGGTCAATCAGACTATCTCTGGGCTTGCCTGTGGCAAGCCCATCCGGGGGACCGTTGCGTTCTTGGGCGGGCCGCTCCACTTTTTGCCAGAACTGAAAAAGGCATTCATCCGCACATTGAAATTGACTCCGGAGACCACCGTTGACCCGGAAAATTCCCATCTCTTTGCGGCCATGGGTGCGGCGTTGGACAGCGAGGATGCGGATGTGGTGGAGGTGTCGGCGCTCATCGCCCGGCTGGAAGCGGGGGTGAAGGTCACCTTTGAAATGCCGAGACTGCCTGCTTTGTTTGACAGTCGGGAGGCTTACTTCGCCTTCTGCGACCGGCATAAAAAAGCAGTGGTGGAAAAGCAGGTGTTGACAAGCTATCAAGGCAATTGCTTTTTGGGCATCGATGCCGGGTCAACTACCACGAAGATGGCATTGATCGGAGAAAACGGACAGCTCCTGTGGTCCTACTACGCAAATAATCAGGGAAATCCCATCCGGACAGCCATGACCGCTCTGGAAAACCTGCGCAAACTACTGCCCGCCGGGGCGAAAATCGTCCGCTCCTGTTCCACGGGCTACGGTGAAGCTTTGCTAAAAACTGCCTTTTCCCTGGATGAGGGTGAGGTGGAAACGGTGGCCCATTGTACTGCCGCAGCTTTCTTCGACAAAGAGGTGGACTGCGTGCTGGACATTGGTGGACAGGATATGAAATGTATCAAGCTGCGAAATGGCTGTGTGGACACGGTGCTACTGAATGAGGCGTGTTCCTCCGGCTGTGGTAGCTTCCTGGAGAATTTTGCAAATTCTTTGGGGTACACCGCAGAGGAATTTGCAAAAGAAGCACTCTTTGCCACAACGCCGGTGGATCTGGGAACTCGCTGCACGGTGTTCATGAACTCAAACGTGAAGCAGGCACAGAAAGAGGGGGCAAGCGTTTCCGATATTTCTGCCGGACTTGCCTATTCCGTTATTAAAAATGCTCTGTACAAGGTCATCAAGCTGACGGATGCCCGGGAATTGGGGCAGCACATCGTTGTCCAGGGTGGAACTTTTTACAATCAAGCGGTGCTGCGGGCGCTGGAAAATATCACCGGGGTAGAAGTCATTTGCCCGGATATCTCCGGCATTATGGGCGCATTCGGTGCAGCGCTGATCGCAAAAAATCACTATCGTGGGCAGAAATCTTCCATGCTGTCCCTTGCGGAAATTGAAAAGCTTACATACACCACGAAAACCGTCCACTGCGGCGGCTGCTCCAATAACTGTATGCTCACGGTCAACCGTTTCCCCAATGGGCAGCGGCATATCACCGGCAACCGCTGCGAAAAGGGCCTGGGTGGTGACAGCAGCACAAAAAAGGGTGAAAACATGGTGGAATACAAGCGCCACCGCCTTTTTGATTATCCGTCTCTGGAAAATCCGAGTCGTGGAGTGATCGGCATTCCCAGAGTGCTCAACATCTACGAGAATTATCCATTCTGGGCGACTTTCTTCGGAAAACTTGGATTTCAGATCGTTCTGTCTCCGTTCTCCGACCGGAAACTGTACGAAAAGGGAATGGAGTCCATCCCGTCGGAGTCCGAGTGCTATCCGGCAAAACTGTCCCACGGTCATGTGCAGTGGTTGGTGGAGCAGGGGGTGAAAACCATCTTCCACCCCTGTGTGTTCTATGAACATCAAGAGTCCGAAAATGCCCAAAATCACTTCAACTGTCCCATTGTGGTCTCCTATGCGGAGAATTTGAAAAACAATGTGGAGGCGGTGGCGGATGGTGAAGTGCGCTACATCCGTCCGTTCATTGCCTTTACCGACGAAAAAACCGCTGCTGACCGGCTGGCGCGGCTGTGCAGCGAGGAATGGAACATTCCGGAAGACGAGGTGCGCTCTGCTGTTTCCGCCGCCTGGAAGGAACAGCAGCGCGCAAAGGCTGACATCCGTGAAAAGGGAACCCAATTGCTTCGGAAAATGGAAGCGGAGGGAACCAAGGGCATCGTCCTTGCCGGACGGCCTTACCACATCGACCCGGAGATCAACCACGGTATCCCGGAGCTGATCGCCTCCTATGGCCTGTATGTATTTACAGAGGATAGTCTGCCCATGGTAGATAGCCCGAAGCGCCCCTTGCGTGTGCTGGATCAGTGGGTGTACCATTCCCGGCTTTATAATGCGGCGGAATTTGTCAGTGACCGAACCGATTTGGAGCTGATCCAACTCAACTCTTTCGGTTGCGGTCTGGACGCTGTTACCACTGATCAAGTGGCGGAGATCCTGGAAAAGCACAACAAGCTCTACACCGTTTTGAAAATCGACGAAGTAAACAATCTGGGGGCTGTACGGATCCGCATTCGCAGTCTGCTTGCGGCAATGAAAATGCGCCAGGAGCAGGGGATCTCTCCACAGGAGACTTCCACTGGTTACGCCCGGTCGGAGTTTACAAAGGAAATGTTCCAAAAGGGCTACACCATTCTCGCTCCGCAGATGAGCCCTATCCATTTTGATCTGGTGGAGCCGGTGTTTCGGAAGTACGGCTTCCACATGGAGGTTCTGGACAACGACAACCGCACCGCCATCGACACGGGACTGAAATTCGTCAACAACGATGCCTGCTTCCCCTCCATCACCGTGGTGGGGCAGATCATGGAAGCGGTGCTCTCCGGGCGGTACGACACCAATAAGCTGGCCATCATCATGACTCAGACCGGTGGTTGTTGCCGGGCCAGCAACTATGTGGGATTTATCCGCCGGGCACTGGACAAAGTGGGCCTTTCCCACATTCCGGTGATCTCCCTAAGCGTGCAGGGGCTGGAGAAAAACAGCGGCTTCAAGCTGCCTGTGGGACTTCTGGTGAAAGCTGCCAAGGCGGTGGTGTATGGCGATCTGTTCATGCGATGCCTGTATCGAGTGCGGCCTTACGAAAAAGTCCCTGGCTCTGCCAACGCCTTACATGAGGAATGGAAGGCCATTGCCATCGACAGCTTGACAAATCCAAAAAGCAAATGGAGGTACAAACAGGTCTGCCGTGGTATTGTGGAGGCATTTGATACATTTCCTGTGGATGAAAGCAGGAAAAAGCCCCGGGTGGGCATTGTGGGCGAGATCCTCGTCAAATATATGCCCCTTGCCAACAACCATCTGGTGGAGCTGCTGGAGCGGGAAGGAGCTGAGGCAGTGGTACCGGATCTGATGGACTTTATGAACTATTCCTTCTATAACGGTACCTATAAGCACGAATTCCTGGGTACAGGCTCCAAGGCGTTGTCCGAAATTGGTATCAAGGCCATCTATCTTCTGCGCAAGCCTGCCATTGAAGCATTAGAAGCCAGTAAGCGTTTTGAAGCTCCTATGCCCATCAAACAGGTGGCAGATCTGGCAAAGCCCTTCCTGTCCATTGGTAATCAGTACGGCGAAGGATGGTTCCTTACCGGCGAAATGGCAGAGCTGATGGAAAGCGGCGTGTCAAACATCGTTTGTATCCAGCCCTTTGCGTGCCTACCAAACCATGTGGTAGGAAAAGGCGTGATCAAAGCGATGAAGAAAGCGTATCCCCAGGCCAACATCGTGGCGGTGGACTACGACCCTGGCGCTTCGGAGGTCAACCAGCTCAACCGGATCAAGCTCATGCTTTCCACTGCGCAGAAAAATAAAGCACAGAAGCAACCAATGTAATAAAAAGGACTCACGGTTTTCCGTGAGTCCTTTTCCAGTTTGTCAAAGAACCCCTGTTTTCAGAAGCAGAAAACAGGGGATTCGG
>CAZGTR010000125.1:0-3872 GCA_964528715.1 uncultured Oscillospiraceae bacterium
ATCCTTCCACTATGGATTTTTTGTTCAGGTGTTCAATTTGATTTTATAATTAACCATAAAAATTCGTTCTGTTGTCAGCGGGGAAATGAATTACAAATTAGAAGGCGAGCATGAAAAAAATGCTCCCCCGGCATTCGGGGGAGCAGGATGAAACGATTTAGGTGGGATCGTAATTGACGACGATATCGATATCGGTCAATGCCGAGACATTTTTGACCGGGTTGCCGAACACGTCTACCCGCACCAGCATTTCACACGAAACCAGGGCATTGATACTGGCGATGTTGTTGTATTCCAGGATCACATAGTTCAGTTTGGGCAGGCCGCTCAGCGGGGAAACAGAGGTAAGGGCATTGTGGGAACCAGTGATGGATAGCAGTGCCGAATCCTTTGAAAAAGATGGCAATGTGGTCACCTGGTTTCGGGAGAAGTCCAGTGTTTCCAATTTGGAAAGAGTACCCAATTCCAGAATCGAGGTCAAGGCGTTGCTGGAGATGTCCAGAACTGTCAGATTTTCGTAAACGGCAATGGTCGCAACGGAGGTCAGATCGTTATTGGAAACATCCAGATAAGACAGAACCGTTGTATCCCAAAATGTGGGGAAGGTTGTGAGCTGATTGCCACTGGCTCGGATCGTGGACAGAACACTACAGGTGGACAGCGGAGCCAAAGAAGTCAAAGCGTTGTTGGATATGTTCAGCTGCTCCAGCTTTTTCAGATTGCTCAAAGCACTGAGATTTTCCAGCGCATTGTTGCTTAGGTCCAGTACGGTCAACTCGCTCATGAAAGAAAGCGGGGTAACATCACGTATGGCATTCCGGCTCAGATCCAGCGTGGTCAGCTGGGAAAGGGAGGAAAGGCCTTCAATATTGGAAAGTCCACAGTCCTGAAGCACAAGAGAATGTAGATCGGAGAGCTTGCCAATGGCGGCAATGTCCGCAGTGGACAAAGAGCAGTTCCGGATCGTCAGTGTCTTCAGCTGTCCCAAAGAGGAGAGCTGCTGCAGATGATCGGATTCGATGCCATCGATCACCAGCTCCTGGAGATAGGATAGCTTGCCGATATCGCTCAGATCGCTGACACCCTGGGGAACTTTCATACTGGTGATCTGCCACAGATCGTTGGTAAAGAGCTGGGTTTCCTTGCTGACTTCCAAAAGTTCCCGAATGTGGTCGTCCAACACTGGATCGGAAATACTGACTTCTTCGATCACGCCGCCGACGGTATAGCCCAGGTAGACCGGCTCGCTGACCAAACCATTTTCGTCCACAGCAATGGCACGGATGGTGTTTTCGCCGGAGGTCAAGGTGATCTCGCCGGAATAGACATTCGCCGTAGAGGGGAAGGTACCGTCGGTGGTGACATAGAGTGTCGTATTCTCTGCCACTTCCAGGGAAACGGTCATGTACTTGCTGTAAAAACCTGGTTCTACGGAAGGAATGGGGGCGGCAGGACGCTGGGAATCCAGCTTGTCCCGGATGGAAGCATTGGAAATGCTACTGAGCATATTGGCGGCATCCAGCAGCTTGTCCTGCTCCACATAGGTCTGACACAGGGCAATATAAAGCTCCACAGAGCCGCCATTTTCGATGGCGTTGGACAGTGTGACCTCTGCCTTGGTGTAGTTCCCGTCTTCCTTAAAGCGCTGAGCCAACTCAATGATCACGTCATCGTTGCTGCCGGATTGGAGATAGGCTTGGTTGTAGAACCAAGTGGCAACGGAATGATTGCCATTTTCTTCGAAATACCGTGCACCTTGAAGAAGAACATCCTGGGTGAAGCTGCGGTCATATACAAATAAATACCAGATGATGCTGCACACAACTGCCAGGGACAGCAGGATCGGTAAGAGTCTTTTCAAGGATCGTTTCATAGTTTTTGCTCCATTTCGAGATTTTCTGACACCATTATACCCGTGCTTTGGAAAGCTGTCAAGAAGCGCATTCTTTTTCAAAAATGATTTCGCCCCATTGTGCCAAATGTTATGGGATGGTTCTGCTACAATAGAAGCGGGAGGGGATAACATGAGACGGTCATTACAGCAGATCGTTGGCGCATTCTTGCTTGGACTGCTGATTCCGGGAATGTTGCTGAATATTGGCGGCGCTTTGAAAAGAGGTGAAGGTGAGAGTCAACAGCAGACGCAGGTAGAAACGGGTGAGGACAATACGGCTACCGGTGCCAATCCGGTAGCCAAGCGGCAAATTACGGTGTGCATCGATGGGGAAAGGGAAAGCATGGATCTGGAGGACTATCTGGTTGGCGTGGTGCTGGCGGAAATGCCAACGGATTTTGAGGAGGCGGCCCTGCAGACTCAGGCGGTGGTGGCCAGGACCTATGCGCTAAAGCGGCAGCAACAGCGGGATCACCACAGTGATGGTGCTGTATGCACCGATCATCGCTGCTGCCAGGCTTATCTTTCCGTTGCGGATTATCTTGATGGCATGGGAACACAGGAAGATGTGGATAAGGCGATCCAAGCTGTTGCGGCAACAGCCGGACAGGTGGTGACCTATGAAGGGGAACTGATCGAATCGACCTATTTTTCCTGTTCTGGTGGCAGAACAGAGGATGCTGCAGCGGTCTGGGGTGGGGATTATCCCTATCTTCGGGCAGTGGATAGTCCGGGCGAAGAACGGGCTGAGACTTATGAAACTACCAGCTTGTTCACAAAGGAACAACTGGAGACGGCGCTGGAGCGTGTATTACCGGAGGAAACATCGCAGTGGATCGGTTGGTGCACGTATACCATTGGCGGTGGGGTAGACAAGCTGTGCCTGGCTGGACAAATTTACAAGGGTACCCAGTTGCGGCAATTGCTGGGCCTACACTCGACGATGTTCTCTATTGAAACAGTAGAGAATGGGATCAAAGTGACCACTTACGGCAGCGGGCACCGGGTGGGGATGAGCCAGTGGGGAGCGGAAGCAATGGCGGCAGCAGGCAGCACCGTAGAGCAGATATTGACCCATTACTACCCGGGTACCCAGTTGAAAGCAATGACATTAGAGTAGAAACTGAAAAATTAACAGAAAGCACTTGCATTTTGCATAAATGTATGCTATATTATCAATCCGAATTTATGCAAATTATGGAGGAATCCGATATGACATTATATATTGACGGTAGATCTATCGAACCCCGGCCAAACCAGACACTTCATGAGCTGGTGCGGGAATTGGGTTTGGACACACAGAAGCTGTCCACCCGCCCTCTGGCGGCAAAGATCGCCGGTGAGGTTTTTAACTTGAATTACATTCCGGTGCGGGAAAAAGATACGGCACCGGATCGCCCGTCTATGCGCCGGGCTATGGCTGCTTCCAACGGTGAGGTACATTTGCTCCACTACGGTGACAGCATTGGACAAGAGGTCTATGCTCGGACGGCACAGTATGTGGTTTTTCTGGCACTGCACCGTCTGTGGCCCCAGGCTCGGGCAAAAATGAACTGCACGGTAGGCCAGGGCCTGTTTATCGCTGTGTACAACTGCCCTGATTTTTCTGTGCGGAAGCTGAAAAACGAAATGCGCACGCTGGTGGAGATGGATATCCCCCTGTGCCGTCAGCGGCTGACCACGGAGGAAGCGATCCGCCGCTTCCAGGCAGCTGGACAGGAGGATAAGGCACGACTGCTGTCCTGGCGGAAGGAAGATTTCTTTGACGAATACATCTACGAGGATTACGGTGACTATTTCTACGGCGAGCTGGCACCCTCCACCGGCTATTTGCAGGTGTGGGACATCCAGCAGAAGTCCGGTGGATTCATGTTCATCTACCCGGATCCCAAGGATCCTGACCAGGTGGCAGATTATACGGAGAGCCCCCATTTCTTCCAGATGTTCTCGGAAGGTGAAAAGTGGGGCTATCTGATGG
>CAZGTR010000126.1:0-3843 GCA_964528715.1 uncultured Oscillospiraceae bacterium
CTGTGAATATTATATCACAAATCAGGGAGTATTGGTAGTTTTTTGACAGACTGGATATTCCCCTCGCCTATGGCGGAGGGGAGTATCTTATATTCTGCTTGCGATCTCCAGGGCAATATACAGCTTTGCCAGATCGTGATTGGCCTTGTTTAAGCCCTCGATCTCATAGCCGCTGTCGCTGATCACATCCCCGGCCTCCAGAAAATCATACAGCTGGAAGCCGTTGAAATCACAGGCCGCCTGCACACCGGCAAGCTCCATTTCCACAGCGATACACCCTTCCGCCTTTCGTCTGGCCACCAAGCCTTTGGTCTCCCGACCGAAAGAATCCGTCGTCCAAACTTTTCCCTGGACACAAGGAACGCCCATTTCCTCGAACATCGCCTTGAGCCGGTGGCTGTTTTTCACGGTGATGTAATCTGCCGCAGGTGCGTAATAATAGGATGCACCCTCTCCCCGGTAGCTTTCCGTGGGCAGGATGAATTTTCCCGTGGTCGCTTCTCGGTCCAAACTTCCGCAGGAGCCGAACATGACGAACTTCTTCGCCCCCGATATCCATGCGGCTTCTTCCACATTGGAAGCGGCACAGGCCGAGCCGATCATGCTGAGATAAAAGCCGATCTCCCGGTCCTTGTAGCGGAATTTGTAAACCGGACGGTTTCCGTTGCAGGAACCGATCTCACCGATCATTTCGCAGGAAAAGGTCTCCAAAAGGTGCTGGTGCAGTCTCCAAGATAAAATGGTTAGGCAAACATCCACGAACTGTCCCGCCGGGCCATAGTGATCCAGCAGGGTACTGGTGGGCTCTGTTTCAATGTCGTAGCAATCGGTGATCATGGCATTCACCCCTTGAATTTGGGCTCACAGGTGACCTGCACACCCAGTTTTTTGAATGTCATTTCGTCCACCTCCGCCAGAATCACGGAAGAATGTACCTGGCAGCCCCGGAGCTTGCTCAGCTGCTCCATGGCAAGCTCGGCGGTAGGGTTTGTGGCTGCGCTGATAGACAAGGCGATGAGCACCTCATCCGTATGCAACCGGGGATTGCGGTTGCCCAAATGATCCACTTTCAAATGCTGGATGGGGTCGATGACCACCGGAGAGATCAAATGCAGCCGGTCCCGGATACCGCCCAAGGTCTTCAGCGCATTCAGAAGCAGCGCCGCAGAGGCACCCAGCAGCTTAGAGGTCTTGCCGGTGACGATGGTACCGTCCGGCAGCTCCATAGCCAGAGCAGGCTTGCCTGTCTCCTCCGCCTTGTCCAGCGCTGCCTTCACCACCCGCCGGGCAGTGATATCCACGGACGCCTTGCGCATCAGCAGTTCCAGCTTGCGCACCACTTCGTCCCCGGCCTTGCCCTTTTTATTGTCACACAGGGCGGTGTAATACCGGCGGATGATCTCCTGGCGGCTTGCCTGCGCCACCACTTCATCGTCCACGATGCAGTTGCCCACCATGTTCACGCCCATATCCGTGGGGGATTTGTAGGGGCACTCGCCCAAAATTTTGGCAAACATGGCATCCAGCACCGGGAATGCTTCCACATCCCGGTTGTAGTTCACCGTGGTCACGCCATAGGCTTCCAGATGGAACGGGTCGATCATGTTCACATCATTCAGATCTGCCGTAGCTGCCTCATAAGCCAGATTGACTGGGTGATTTAAGGGCAAATTCCAAATGGGGAAGGTCTCAAATTTGGCATATCCTGCCTGGTTTCCCCGGATGTTCTCATGATACAGCTGGCTTAGGCAGGTAGCAAGCTTACCGCTACCGGGGCCAGGTGCCGTGACCACCACCAGCTGGCGGCTGGTCTCAATATACTCATTTTTACCAAAACCCTCGTCGCTGACCACATGGGCCGTGTCCGCAGGATAGCCGGCGATGTCATAGTGGTGGTACACCTTCACCCCCAGACCCTCCAATCGTGCCTGGAAGGCTTTCGCCACCGCCTGACCGTCGAACCGGGTCAGCACCACGCTGGAAACATACAGCCCGAAGCCCTTGAACACATCCAGAAGCCGCAGCACATCCCGGTCATAAGTGATACCAAGATCACCCCGTATCTTATTTTTCTCAATGTCATCGGCGTTGATGACAATAACCATTTCCACCTGATCCCTCAGCTGCAAAAGCATTTGCAGCTTACTGTCCGGCTGGAAGCCAGGAAGCACCCGGGCCGCATGATTATCATCGTAGAGCTTTCCGCCAAATTCCAGGTACAGCTTTCCGCCAAAGGCAGCCAGCCGCTGCCGGATGTGCTCCGACTGCATTTGCAGATATTTTTCGTTGTCGAATCCGATCTCGTTCATGTCATGGCCCTCTCTCCCGGCAAAATCCTCTATTATTTTACCCCAACAGCCTCCAAATAGCAAGTGCTTTTCCCATCTGTCTCCGACAAAAACGACATTCGTTTTTTGTCAGTTTTTGTTCATCCTTCCGTCACATTTCCTCTATTTACTTTTTTCCCAATCAATGGTACAATGTCTAAATAGAAAGGAGGCCGCCGTATGAGAGATTTTTGGGCGGAAGTAAAAAGCTTCTTCCGCAAAGGCGATATGGTCCTGCTGCTCTTATGCTTGGCTGCCTCCGCCTTCAGCTGTTTAATGGTCGCCAGCGCCACCAACGGTCGTTCCTCCGGTTCGACCCGTTTTTTGGTCATTCAAGCCGCCGCTGCCCTGCTGGGCGTGATAATGTACATCTTCATGTCCTCCATCGATGTGGACTTTTTCTCCGAACACCGGACCATTCTGGCAGCATTCAACATCGGTCTGATTCTAATGCTGATCCCCTTTGGCGTGGACTACAGCAGTGGTAACAAGAGCTGGCTGGATATCGGCCTGCCCATTGCCCTGCAACCGGCGGAGATCTGTAAGATCTTTTTCATCTTGATCATGGCCTCCGTCATGGCCTCGCACCAAAATCAGCTGTCAAAGCCCCTATCCGTGTTCCATATGTGCTTCCATCTGGCGATCCTGGCTGGAGCGAATCTGGTGATCTCCGGAGATCTGGGCGTTACTTTGATCTTCGTTTTCGTCTTTGCCGCCATGGTCTTCACCGGCGGCGTCGGTATGCCCTGGTTCGGTGTTGCCGGTATTGGTCTTGCAACGGTAGGTCCTGTTTTCTGGAACAAGTTCATGAGCGATACCCAGAAAAACCGTATCCTGGTTCTGATTTGGCCGGACAAGATCGACCCCACCGGCTTGAAGGAACGCTGGCACCTGACCGAAAGTCTCAAATCCCTCACCGGCGGCGGTATGCTGGGTCAAGGATTGTTCAACGGAAACCGCACCCAGGCCAACCAACTGCAAGCCCAGCACACGGACTTCATTTTCTCCGCCATCGGTGAAGAACTGGGCTTCATGGGCTGTTTTCTGGTTCTTCTGCTGCTGTTCGCCATTGCGGCCCGGTGCATTTGGGTAGGCAAGCGCAGCAAGGACTATATGCGGCGAATGATTTGTTTTGGTGCCTCTGCTGCACTGATTTTCCAGATTTTGGTCAATGTGGGTATGTGTATCGGTGTCATGCCCGTTATTGGTCTGACACTGCCTCTGATCAGCTACGGCGGCAGTTCCGTCGTGTCCATTTACGCCATGTTGGGGCTGGTCTCCGGTGTTCATGCCCGTCCCTCTCCCCGCAGTCACGAGCGTTATATCCGCCCGCCACGATAAGAAAGCTCCTCTTTTTGCCCAGAGGAGCTTTCATTTTCTTTCTTTTTGAAAAAAAGTATTGCAAATTTCAGTTTGCTATGCTATAATACACCGTGTGTCCGACGGCGGGCGCCGTTTCACATTGGGATGTCGCCAAGCGGTAAGGCACCAGACTTTGACTCTGGCATTCGTCGGT
>CAZGTR010000127.1:0-3821 GCA_964528715.1 uncultured Oscillospiraceae bacterium
TGTGAATATTATATCACAAATCAGGGAGTATTGGTAGTTTTTTGACAGACTGAATCCGACCTGGGTAATAACCCCAGGTCGGATCTGCTGTTATTTGGGTACCTGCCTAATTTCCCCATATTTTTTGCTTTTAATAAAATGCAAACATTTCCCAAACGCTTTCCTAACATCGCCATGGTATCCTCTTGCCATCATCAAAAAGGAGTGCATCATCATGTCCAAACTTGCAACGATCAACGAAAAAATTGCCAACGCAGTGGTCGATGGCTATCAAAAAATCGAATCCGGCGTGGTAAATGGCTACAAAAAGATAGAGACCGGCACCGTAGAGGGCTTTCAAAAAGTCACTGACAAGTGCGTAGAAGTTCTCTTTACCCGGGACGGCGAGACCGTCGAGGAAGCAAAAGCCCGACTTCGGGAAAAAGTTTAACAAAACACAAACATTTCCCAAACCATTCGGAAACACCCCTGTGGTACAATTCCCCCAACAAAAGGAAACGAGGTAAATCACAATGAGCAACAACGATCAGGAATTTCTCATTCAGAAGATCCGCACCCAGTACACCGAAAAGGAGCACACCGACCTGGATGCCCTGAAGGCGCTGGACGCCAAAGTCAAGCGCCCCGCCAACATTTTCGCCTACACCTTCGGCACCGTCTCTGCCCTGATCATGGGCAGCGGCATGAGTCTCGTGATGACGGACATCGGCAGCACCTTGGGCATTGCTTCCCCCATGATCCCCGGCATCGTCGTGGGTGTTGTGGGCATGGCCATGGCCATTGCCAACTATCCCCTGTTCATGGCCATCCTCTCCGCCCGGCGGAAAAAGTATGCACCCCAGATCATCGCCCTAAGCGACTCCATCACAAGCAAGTAAAAATCCCAACAAAAAACAGGTGCGAACACTCACACCTGTTTTGTGAATGCCCCGATATCCATTTTCTCTTAGAATACCCTCTTATCCTGCAAGATCTTACAGTCGTCCCGTGTCTTTGTAAAATCTTAACAAAATTGGTCGTTTGCTTTTTACATTTTGTCCAAAGGAAAAGACTTTCCTTTTGTCAAAAAATCGTATATAATGGTAAAAAATGACATCTGGAGGCCATTTATGCACCATAAGCACACCATCATCCATAAGATCCTGCACATTCTGGAGCTGCTCATCGCCGTTTTGACTCTGATCGTACTGATCGGTATGCTGGGTGTGGAGATCTACCGCATGGTCACTGTATCTGACTATTTCTCCACCCTGGACAATTACCTGCACAACATTCTGACCATCGTGGTGGGTCTGGAATTTGTCCGAATGCTCATCGACCTGACCCCCGCCAACACCCTGGAGGTACTGATCGTCGCCATCGCCCGCCATGTCATCCTGAACCACAGCGACCCTCTGGGCAATGTGGCCTGCGTGGTGTGCATTGCGGTGCTGTTTGCCATCCGTCGCTACCTCATCCCCAAGGGCGAGATGGCCGTGGAACTTTCCGAAGTGGAATAAGCGCATCCTTCCAGCGGAGCTTGGAGATCCAGGCTCCGCTTTTTCTGCACCTACCCAACAAAACACTTGGTTTTTATAGGAAATTATGATATACTGAGCCGGATAGGATGTAAGACCTCTGCGCCCAAACCCGCATACACTGGGATGTGGCGCTGATGAAAGAAGGTAAGACAATGCTGAAAGTGGCGAAATTTGGCGGTTCTTCCATGGCAGACGCCGGGCAATACCAAAAGATCCGGGACATTCTCCGTTCAGATCCGGAACGCCGGGTCGTTGTGGTATCCGCCGCCGGAAAGCGCAACAAGCACGACCACAAGATCACGGATCTTCTCTATCTGTGCCACGCTCATATTCAGTACGGTGTGGATTGCAGCAGCATTTTTGAAATGATCACCTCCCGCTATTTGCAGATCCGGAACGAACTGAACCTATCGTTGGACTTAGAGACAGAATTTGCATTGCTCAAGCAGCGGCTGGAAGCAAAGACCGTCACCCAGGATGAACTGGTCAGCCGAGGCGAATATTTCTCCGCCAAACTCATGGCGGCGTACCTGGGCTTCCGGTTCGTGGATGCCACCTCCTGGATCCGCTTCCGTTACGACGGCAGCGTGGATCAGCAGACCAGCTACGACGCCCTGCGGCAGCTGATGGACTCCAACGCCGGCATTGTGATCCCCGGTTTTTACGGCCTCATGCCCGACGGGCAGATCCGCACCTTTTCCCGGGGCGGCAGCGACATCACCGGCGCTCTGGCTGCCGCAGCACTGGGCGCGGATGTGTACGAAAACTGGACGGATGTTTCCGGCATTCTCATGGCAGACCCCCGGATCGTAGACGATCCCCAGGCCATCCCGGAGGTGACCTACGACGAGCTGCGGGAGCTGAGCTATTCCGGCGCCCAGGTGCTCCACGAGGGCAGCATTTTCCCGGTACGGGAAAAGGGCATTCCCCTGAATATCCGCAACACCAACGCCCCCAACGACCCCGGCACCATGATCAAGGAGCGCTTCGACGCTCCCGCAAGCTGTGACCGGTTCATCACTGGCATCACAGGCCGGACGGATTTCACCATCATCTCCCTGAGCAAGCGGGGCATCAGCAATCAGGTGGGCCTGCTGCGCCGGGTGCTGTCCGTGCTGGAGCGGCATCAGCTCAGCGTGGACTATGTGCCCAGCGGCATCGATAACATCTCTCTGGTGCTGCCCACGGAGGCCATCGCCCCCCATTTGTACAGCGTTTTGGGAGAATTGCAGCAGCAGATCGAGCCTGACACGCTGGATGTCCACGATCAGATCGCCATTATTGCCGCCGTGGGACGGAACATGGCAGCGCAGCCTGGCGTTTCCGGCAAGATCTTCGCCGCCCTGGGCCAGGCAAATATCAACATCCGCATGATCAATCAAGGCCCCGACGAGCTGAACATCATTCTGGGTGTCGCCAATCGGGACTTTAACAATGCCATCCGGGTGCTGTACGACAGCTTTGTAAAATGATATTCCTTTAGGAGGTATGGATATGAAAACCTATACCGTTGCCATTCTCGGTGCCACCGGTGCCGTGGGGCAGGAAATGATCAAGATCCTGCAAGAGCGGGATTTCCCCATTAAAAAGCTCATTCCCCTTGCCAGCAGCCGCAGCGCAGGCAAGACGCTTCCCTTCCGTGGGGAAGCCGTAGCCATCCAGGAAGCCACTGAGGAAGCCTTTCAAGGCGTAGATATCGTCCTGGGTGCAGCAGAAAATGACATCGCAGAGCGTTTTGCCCCCGCCATTGTCAAAGCAGGTGCGGTCTTTATTGACAATTCCTCCGCTTTCCGCCTGCGCAGCGATGTGCCGCTGATCGTTCCGGAAGTGAACGGAGAAGATGTGGCATTGCACAGCGGCATCATCTCCAACCCCAACTGCTCCACCATCATCACCGTCACGGCGGTGAACGCTTTGAACCGGCTCTCCCCCATCCGCACCATGACCGCCTCCACCTATCAAGCGGTATCCGGCGCCGGTGCCGGCGGCCCCAAGGAGCTGATGGCAGAAGTCCGGGCGCTGGAGCAGGGCGAGCACTACGAACCGCAGATCTTTTCCCATCAGATCGCCTACAACCTTATCCCCCAGATCGGCGGTGAGCAATGTGACGGCTACACCAGCGAGGAAATAAAGCTGCAAAACGAAGGCCGCAAGATCCTGCACCTGCCGGAGCTGAAGGTCTCCTGTACCTGTGTCCGGGTGCCTGTTGTTCGCAGCCACTCCATTTCCGTCAGCCTGCATTTTGACCGGCCCGTTTCCGTGGAAGAAGCCCGTTCCGCCATTGCAGCCGCCCCCGGCTGC
>CAZGTR010000128.1:0-3795 GCA_964528715.1 uncultured Oscillospiraceae bacterium
CTGCGTATGGCGGGTCTAAAAAGATAATGTCAAATTTCTCCCGGGTGCGTTTCAGGTAGTCCAGATAGTCGGCTCGAACCACTTGCGCCTGTTGTTCCAGCTTGGTCCGGCGCAGATTTTCCTTGATGAGACGGCAGGCAGGCTCCCCTGCGTCCACAAAAACCGCCGACTTTGCGCCCCGGCTCAATGCCTCAATGCCCAGCTGTCCGGTGCCACCGAACAGATCCAGTACCTTCGCATTGGGAATATCAAAATTGATGATGCTGAACAGGGCTTCCTTCACCCGATCCGTGGTAGGCCGGGTGGCAAGTCCTTCGGGGGTTTTCAAATTCACGCCCCGTGCTTTTCCTGTAATGACTCTCATTGGCTTTCTCCTGTTTTCTTGATCAAAAATGCACTGTGAAAATCCATTCCCAGTTCCTCCACATATGGATCATCATTACAGTTTCCTTTCTCCCCATCGTTCTTTTTCCGGAAATGGTGATACACCGCCGCGGCGGCATCCTTGGGCAGCAATCGTTCCAATTCCGGCAAAGTAGCCTGACCGATGGCGGTAAGGCTTTTGAACTGTTTCAGCAGTTCCTGCTTTCGCTTTGGGCCGATGCCCGGGATGGCATCCAACTCCGAATACCGCAGCCGTTTGCTCCGAAGCTGGCGATGATATGTGATGGCAAAGCGGTGGGTCTCCTCCTGGATGTTTCCGATGAAAGCAAACACCGACTGGTTGGTGTCGATGGATATTTCCTGCCCCTGTGGGGTCACCAGCGCCCGGGTGCGGTGCCGGTCGTCCTTGACCATGCCGAATACCGGTAGGGTCAGTTCCAGCTCCTGCAATGCCCGTACCGCCACATTGGCGTGTTCGATGCCACCGTCGATGAGCAACAGATCCGGCTTTTCGGCAAAGCCCTTATCCCCTGCTTTGTAATGGGTAAAGCGCCGCTTCACCACCTGGTACATGGCGGCATAGTCATCCTGATCGGACAGGCCCTCCACTTTGAATTTTTTATAATCGCTTTTCCGGGGTCTGCCGTCGCAGAATACCACCATACTTGCCACGATATCCGTGCCGGAAATGTTGGAAATATCGAAAGATTCAATGCGTTTTGGCGGTTCCATGGCAAGCATTTTTCCTAAAAGTGTCAAGGTGCCGGAAACACGCTCGTCTTTGTCCGTGACCCGCTGGGCTTCTTCAAAAGCGTTTTTGTTGGCAAGCTCCACCAGACGCACATTGTCGCCCCGCTGGGGCACATGGAGCTTGGGACGGCGGTGGTATTGCTGCTCCATCAGCTGGGAGAACAGCTCGCTATCTTCAATTTCAAATGGCAACAGCACCCGCTTGGGGGCAAGGCCACGGCTCAAATAAAACTGCTTCAAAAGGCTGCTGACAGCCTCCTGCTTATCGTCCGGCAGAGGGAATACCTCGTATTCCTTATCCAGCAGGTTGCCACCGGAAAAGTGCAGCACAGCAAAGCAGGCTTTGGCCTCCGTCTGGCCGTAGCCCACCACATCGGTGTCTGCCAAAGTCCCGGCGGTGACCAGTTGCTTCTGGCTCAATGCCTCCACGGCGTTCAGCCGGTCCCGCAAGTTGGCGGCAAGCTCGAATTTCAGCTCCTCCGCCGCAGCGAGCATTTGGGAGCGGACATCCTCTGCCACAGATCGGTAATTGCCCTGCAAGAGCTGCCGGGCCTGCTCCATCCGCTTGCGGTACTCCAGAAAACTCATGCTCTCCTGGCACCATCCGGCGCACTGGTTCATGTGGTAGTTCAGGCAAGGTCTCCCCTTCCCCACATCCCGGGGAAATTCCCGGTTGCACCCCGGCAGCTTCAAGGTCAGGCGGATGGCTTCGATCACATCATTGGTCACGCCCCGGCTGCCATAGGGACCGTAATACTCCGCCCCGTCGTCCATGATCTTGCTCACCAGAGTGATCTTGGGATAGGGATCTTTCATATTCAGCCGCAGATAGGGATAGCCCTTGTCATCTTTCAAAAGGATGTTGTACTTGGGCATATACCGCTTGATCAGGCTGCATTCCAGCACCAGCGCCTCAAACTCCGACGCCGCCACGATCACATCAAAATGATGGATATTGCTGACCATCAGCCTTGTTTTCGGTGTGTGGGAAGCAGTGTCTTGAAAATACTGACTGACCCGATTTTTCAGTTTTTTGGCCTTGCCCACATAGATGACCTTGTCATCTTTGTTGCGCATGATATATACGCCGGGGGCAAAGGGCAGGCTCAGAGCCTTTTCCTTGAGTTCATCAAAGGTCATTGGCTTCCTCCGAAAAAGACCGCCTCAATGCACATATCTTGGCATTGAGGCGGTTTGTTTACCGTGTTCGATCAATAAATGTCCCGCTCCAGCAAGGCTTCCAGGGCAGTGACCGCAGCCTCTGCATCGGATCCGGTGGCAGACAGGGTGACAGTCGCACCGGTGACGATACCCAGGGACATGATACCCAGCAGGCTCTTAGCGTTCATCTTCCGGTTGTCGGACTCCAGATAAATGCTGGACTCGAACTCGTTTGCCTTCTGAACAAAATATGTAGCCTGTCTGTTGTGCAGACCGGACTCGCAACGAACAACGATTTCTTTGCTGAACATAAACTCCACTCCTCATTCCGTTTCTCGTGCCGCAGCATAGAAACGAATTCTCCCATATATGATACCAAATTTCCCTAAAAAGTCAACCATTAACCGGAAAGTTTTCACCGCTGGAAATAACTACCGGAGAAAAACGGCGCTTTTTATCGGAATTCTGCGATGGTCACGCCGTCCTCGCCCTCACCGTAGACGCCAAGACGGAAGGTTTTGATGTGTTTATTCCGCTTCAGCTCCTGATGAACGGCGTTTCGCAGCACACCGGTGCCCTTGCCATGGATGATCCGCACGGTTTTCATATTGGAGCGGAAGGCGTTATCCAGGTACAGACCCAGGGTGCAGATGGCCTCCACAGCATCCATGCCCCGCAGATCCACTTCCATGGGCGTGGCTTCCATTTTCATCTCCCGACCGGAATGGGCGGGCCGGACCGGCTTTTCCTTGTAGGGATTTTCTTTTTCCAGCAAATAGACTTCGTCGGGCTTGACCGTCATTTTCAAAATGCCCGCCTGAAGCTGATAGGTTCCGTCCTTGTTGATGGCGATGACGCTGGCCTTGGTGCCCAGCTTCAAAAGCTCCACGGTATCTCCCACCAGAACGCCCCGCTTGGGTTCCGGACGGTGCTGCTTGGGCTGAACGGAGCGGATCTTGTCCTCCATCTCATTCAGGCTCCGGCGCACATCAGCCTGGCGTTGGTTGATACCCGAGGTATCAGCGCTGTCCTGCAACTGCTTTCGCAACGCCTTCAGCTCCTCGGAAGCCAGATTTGCGGCGGTCCGGGCTTCGTCGATAATGGCCTGAGCCTCTTTCCGGGCCGCTTCCATGGCCTTGTCCTTTTCCTTTTGCAGTTCGGCCCGGACCTGCTCGCTCTGCTCCTTGATCTTGGCGGTCTCCTGCTTCAGTCGTTCCGCTTCCCGGCGGGCAGCCTCCATCTGCTGCCGCTGCTGTTCCAGCTGAGACAGCACATCTTCAAAATCCTTGTCGCTCTTGCCCACCAGATCGCTGGCCTCTTTCAGGATATCCTCCGAAAGGCCCAATTTCCGGGAAATGGCAAAGGCGTTGGATTTGCCGGGAATGCCGATGAGCAGCTTGTAGGTGGGCTGCAGGGTCTCCACATCGAACTCACAGGAGGCGTTGATGACCCCCTGGGTGCGCATGGCATAGAGCTTCAGCTCTGCATAGTGGGTGGTAG
>CAZGTR010000129.1:0-3781 GCA_964528715.1 uncultured Oscillospiraceae bacterium
CAGCAGCTCCCGGGCGCAGGCCACGGTCAGCTCCTGATCGCCAAAGATCACGAAGCCCGCAATATAAAGATCGTCCGTCACCTTGCAAATGGGCAGATCCCGCTGAAGACCTGCAATGGTCATCCGATGAAACATAGGAAAAACGCTCCTTTTTCTTTTTGGAATTCTGGATTTATTATACAACGCCCCGAAAAAAAGTCAAGTCTTATACCTCGCCCCGTTTGATGGAAGGCTTGGGTTTGATCTCTCCGGCGGCGGTCAGAGCCGTCTTGGTCATGATGGGACCAACCAGCTCATAGATCAGCACCGCAAAGAGCACAATGTTACGGATCACAGCACCCTCAGCGCCAAATTCCGCCGCCACCGTCACGCTCATGCCCAGCGCCACGCCCGCCTGGGGCAGCAGCGTAATGCCCAGATGCTTGCAGATGGTCTCCTCGCAGCGCATGAGTTTTGCGCTGAGAGTCGCGCCCAGGATCTTACCAGCAGATCGGCTGAGGATATAGGCAATGCCGACACCTACCACCGCCAGGTCTGCAAATACCCGCAGATCCAGCTCCGCACCGGAGATGACGAAGAACAGCACATAAACCGGTGCCGTCCAGCGCTCGGTCTTATACATGATCTCTTCTGAAAAATCGCACAGATTGCAGAAAATGGTGCCGCACATCATGGTCACAAGCAGAGAGGAAAAACCGATCTCCACCCCGCCAGGCAGTTCAAAGTCCAGCTTGGACAGAGCAGCGCAGATGACCACAAAGGCAACAGCCAGGCTCAGCCGCTTGGAATTGGAATTGAAGAACTTCTCCACCAGGCTGAACACCCAGCCCAGGAAAGCACCCAGGACCAGAGAGCAGATGATCTCCAGCACGGGGTTAAGCAAGAGGGACACCATACTCACAGCCCCGCTGTTCAGCGCCCGGGCAATGCCGTTGGACACAGCGAACACCACCAGTCCCACCGCATCATCCAGTGCAACAATAGGAAGCAGGATGTCCGTCAGAGGGCCTTTGGCCTTGTACTGGTTCACCACCATTAGGGTCGCTGCAGGGGCAGTAGCCGTGGCGATGGCACCCAGAATGATACAGGTGGACACCGGTAGCCGGTCACCCAGGAACAGGTGCAGCAGAAGCAACACACCGTCCACCAATACTGTGGCCATCAAGGCCTGGATGATGGCAATGACCGTAGCCTGGCGACCGGTCTTGCGCAGGGCAGACACCCGGAACTCGCTGCCGATGGAAAAGGCGATAAATCCCAGTGCTACATCCGAGATCAAGCCCATTTCCTCCACGAATTCAAAAGAGGAAAAGCCCAAGCCTTCTACGCCCAGCTGGCCCAAACACAGCGGGCCCACCAGCACACCAGCCACCAGATAACTGGTCACATCGGGCAGGTTGAACTTAGAAGTCAAACGGGACAAAAACAATCCGGCGAACATGGCAATGCCGATCGCCAACAAAATCTCCATAATGATCCTTCTTTCCGATCTTACAAATGCTCTCCTATTATAGCACCCTGCCCGATAGTTTCAAGAGAATTTTTGTACGATATTTTTCGATTTTTTCCGCCAAATATGGTCAACACGCCGGAAAAGGCCTGCTACAAATAAGCAGCAGGCCTTTCCGCTTTGGTTTTGGAAAGAAGAGAGGTAGAAAAAGGGGATCTACTTATGAAAGACACGGCTCACGGCTTCCGTTGCCTTTCATGCTCCTATCTTAAATGAGGGTTTTGAACATCAAATCACAAAAATGAAAACAAAAAACGACAATTTTGTGAACGCCGTTCACCGGGTCACGTGTGCCTTGATCGCCGCAAAGGTCTCATCACTGATCACGTGCTCCATGCGGCAGGCATCGTTTGCAGCCGTTTCCCGGTCAACGCCCAGCCGCACCAGCATATCCGTCAAAATGGTGTGCCGGTCCAGGATCTTCTCCGCCACAGCCAAGCCCTTGTCCGTCAACTTGATGTTGCCGTCGTCCTCCACCACGATGAAATCACCGCTTTTCAGCAGTCCCACAGCCCGGGACACACTGGGTTTGGAGTAGCCCATATACTCGCTAACGTCCACTGCCCGAACGTGACCGTTTTTCTTCGACAGGACCAGAATGGTCTCCAAATACATCTCGCCCGATTCCTGTAATGCCATAGTGGGCCTCCTTTTCCATTTCTTATCCATAGAATACCACAAAATCCATGTCTTTTCAAGGGGCACATTTTGTGAAAATTGTTTTCCTTCCCTTTTGTTCTTCCAAATTCCACCGTCTTATGCTATACTATCCATATATCGACTATTTATAAAAGGATGTGTCAAATTTTGGATCAACAGGAACTGAAATTCCAACGCATGACCCAGCCGCCGGTAGAAAAGCTCATCTGCCAGCTGGCAGTCCCGTGCATCATCAGTATGCTGGTGACTTCTTTCTACAACATGGCGGATACTTTCTTCGTAGGAAAGCTCCAAAGCAACGCTGCCACCGGTGCAGTGGGCGTGGTATTCTCCCTGCAAGCCATCATTCAAGCCATTGGCTTCTTCTTCGGTCAAGGCAGCGGAAACTACATCGCCCGGTCTTTGGGCAGTCGGAACCGGGATGAGGCAGCGCACATGGCAGCCACCGGTTTCTTTTCCGCCCTGGCGGCAGGTGTTTTGATCTGCGTTCTGGGCTTGACCTTTTTGGAACCGCTGGCCTATCTGCTGGGCTCCACGGAGACGATTTTGCCCCACACCAAGGCTTACATGAGCGTGATCCTGCTGGGTTCCCCCTGGATGTGCGCCTCTCTGGTGCTGAATAACCAGCTGCGGCTGCAGGGCAGCGCCTCTTACGCCATGGTGGGAATCACCACCGGTGCTGTTTTGAATATCGTGCTGGATCCCATCATGATCTTCTCCATGGATCTGGGTGTTGCTGGTGCCGCCTGGGCTACCATCATTAGCCAATTCGTCAGCTTCTGCCTACTGCTGGTCGGCACCCATCGGGGTGGCAACATCGCCATTCGGATCAAGAACTTCCGGTTCAAAGGCTACTATTACGCCATGATCATCAAAGGAGGGCTCCCCTCCCTGGCCCGGCAGAGTCTTGCTTCCGTTGCCACCATCTCCCTGAACCACGCCGCCGGTCCTTATGGCGACGCTGCCATCGCCGCCATGGGCGTTGTCCAGCGGATCACCCACTTCGGTGCATCCGCCATGCTAGGCTTCGGTCAAGGCTTCCAGCCGGTGTGCGGCTTCAATTATGGCGCAAAATTGTACAGCCGTGTCAAAAAAGGCTTCTGGTTCTGCTTCAAGACCGCTCTGGTCATGCTCACGCTGGTCGCAGCGGCGGGCTTTGCCTTTGCGCCGGAGCTGATCTCCCTGTTCCGGGATGACCCGGATGTCATCGCTTTCGGCGCCGCAGCTCTGCGATTCCAGTGTGTCACCTTCCCCCTGCAAAGTTGGATCGTCATGTCCAACATGATGGAGCAGGCCATGGGCCGCACCGTCCCCGCCACCTTCCTTGCCGTGGCCCGGCAAGGCTTGTTCTTCGTCCCCACAGTCCTGATCCTGCCCCTGTTCCTGGATGCCGTGGGTCTGCAATGTGCACAATCCGCTGCTGACATTTTGACGCTCCTGTGCGCCATTCCCATCCAGATGTGGGTTTTAAAGTCCCTGCCCAAAGCCGACGCCCCCACAAGGATCTGATATTCCCAGACCACAAAAAGCTCCCTGCCACATTACGTGGCAGGGAGCTCCAGTCTGTCAAAAAACTACCAATACTCCCTGATTTGTGATATAATATTCACA
>CAZGTR010000130.1:0-3754 GCA_964528715.1 uncultured Oscillospiraceae bacterium
ACCCTGGCCTCCGTCCATCCCCAGCTGGCCTCCTCCCGGGGCATCCCGGTGCACCTGTCCCAGGCCATTTTCACCACAGCCATTGCCGTGGTGGTCACGCTGACCATTTCCAGCGTGGGTCTTTTGATCCTCAACTCTCTGCTGGTGCTCCCTGCGGCCTCCGCCCGGAATGTTTCAAAGAATTTGAAGCAGTACCACCTGTTTTCCGTGTTGTTTGCCCTGTTTGCCGGCATCGGCGGCATCGTGATCTCCTATTATCTGGGCAGCTCTGCCGGCGCCGCCATCAGCCTGCTGCTGGCGCTGATCTTCGCCGTTTCTTTCTGTTTCCGAAAGGCAAGGGCCTGATATGGAAAACATCACCATCAAGCCCATCGCCCACATCCGCAGCGATTTCGCCACCAAATTTGGCATTCCCCGGCAAAGCGGCATTGTGAAACAGTTGCGGGCTACCATCATCTTCGAGCCGGAGTTTCGCAACAGCGACGCCCTGCGGGGCATAGACGGTTTTTCCCACCTGTGGCTGATCTGGCAGTTCAGCGAAGCGGTGCGCACCGACTGGTCCCCCACCGTCCGTCCACCCCGGCTGGGTGGAAACACCCGCATGGGCGTGTTCGCCACCCGCTCTCCCTTCCGGCCCAATAACCTTGGCCTGTCCTGTGTCACCTTCCTGGGTCTGGAGGATACCGCAGAATACGGCACCGTGATCCATGTGGGCGGTGCTGATCTCATGGACGGCACCCCCATTTTCGACATCAAGCCCTACATTCCCTATGCCGATTGCCACCCAGAGGCTCTGAACGGCTTCACCGGCGGCACGGAAGGGACACTTTTGACCGTCACATTTCCCCAAGAATTGTTGGAGCGCCTGCCCGGAGACAAGCGGGAAGCTGCCATCGGCATTCTGGCCCATGATCCCCGGCCCAGCTATCAGCGCAGGCCGGATCGGATCTACGGCGTCAGCTTTGCCGGATTTGATATCCGCTTCCAAGTCACGCAGGAACACCTGACCGTCCTGGATGTGACCCCCTTGTGACCCACCCAACTTCAAGGCAACCATTCCGGAAGTGCAGAAATGATGGATCTATAACAAGCAAAAGTCGGCACGACCTTGGTCATGCCGACTTTACCATTATATTCAACGCTTATGCCAGATCCCGAACGATGTCCTTTGCAATACGGTAGATATCCTCCATGGTGTTCATGGAAGATATTTGATTTTTATAGTAGGCGCTGTGAGCCACGCCCCGGAGATACCAGGCAAAATGCTTCCGGGCTTCCAGACAGGCGATGTGCTCACCGTGGTCCTGCTCGGATATCTCGAACTGCCGCACCGCCAGGGCGATCCGATTCTTCAGCATCGGGCGCTGATAATCCATATCGCCATTCAGTGCCGCCCGGGCCTCCGCAAAGATCCAGGGATCACCAAAGCTGGCCCGCCCGATCATAATGCCATCGGCCCCGGTGCGCTTTAGGCACTTCACCGCCGTTTCGCCGCTAACGATGTCGCCATTGGCGATCACCGGGATGGACAGCTGCTGCTTGACCTTTGTGATCATGTCCCAATCCGCCACTCCGGAATAGAGCATCCCCCGGGTGCGTCCGTGGACCGTGACCATGTCGGCGCCGTTATCCTCCATCCGCTTGGTGAACTCCAGCACATTCAGACTTCCCTTATCCCAGCCCAGGCGGCATTTCACCGTCACCGGAACATCCACCGCCGCCTTGACCTTTTTGACGATCTCACCTGCCAGCTCCGGGGTGCGCATCAGGCCGCAACCGTCGCCGGAATTGGCGATTTTGGGCATGGGGCAACCCATGTTGATATCCAGAAAATCACAGCCGGAGATCTCCAGCGCCAGCCGGGCGCCCTCCGCCATCACATCCGGGTCGTTGCCGAAGATCTGTGCGCCACAAAGGCTTCCCTGATTTTTCTTCAACAATCCCGCCGTTTTCTTATCCTTGTAAACCAGTGCCCGGGAAGAAACCATTTCCGTCACCGTGATATTGGCTCCCAGCTCCGCACACACCGTGCGGAATGCCAGATCTGTCACCCCGGCCATAGGCCCCAGGATGATGGGATCCTTTACTTCCAAATTTCCGATCTTCAGCGCCATCGCCCCCTTATTTTGGGAGCATTATAACACGGTTTTCCATTTTTCGCAAGTCACAATAGGCTACTGAGCAGCCAGATGAGCCCCGTCACCCCGGCACCGCCGCAGGCCCAGAGCATCCCGCTGACCTTTTTCACCCGTTGGGGCAGTCGCACCGCCTGCCGGGCCTCCTTCAGAAGCTGCGCATCCGTCACCCCCTGCTCGGACACGCCATCTTTCAAAATGAAGATCGCCTGCTCAAACAGCTTTGGCTCCGGCGAGTGCACCACGATCACCTGCCGGGAGATCCCTTTTACCATGATTTCCCACCTCCTCAGGAGCAGTTTGCCCCGAACGGGAAAGTTCATACAACATTTACTTGACTTTTCTCCCTTTTCATGCTAGAATTCGGAACATTATATACAGAAAGGTTTTGTTATTTTGTCACTCAAGTTGGAAAAGCGCAAAGTGGTCCTTTGCGTTGTGGGAAGCGCCATTTTGTCCTTTGGCCTATACAATATCCACGCCCTGTCCGGTGTCACCGAGGGCGGCATTCTGGGCATGACGCTGCTGCTGCAACATTGGCTGCGCCTGTCCCCTTCCATCACCGGCTTCGTGATGAACGCTATGTGCTACATCATCGGCTGGCGGATGCTGGGTCTGGAATTTGTGAAGTATTCCATCGTGGCAGGCGGAGGATTTTCCCTGTTCTATGCCATTTTTGAGCAATTCCCGCCCCTGTTCCCGGGTCTGGCCAATATGCCCTTCGCCGCAGCGCTGCTGGGTGCGCTGTTCGTGGGCATTGGCGTGGGCCTGTGTGTCCGGGCCGGCGGCGCCCCGGGCGGAGACGATGCTCTGGCCATGAGCGTCTGCAAAGGGACCGGCTGGGACATCCGCATCGCCTATCTGACCAGCGATCTGATCGTGCTGGGCCTTTCCATCTCGTATCTGGACATCAAGCGCCTGGCATTTTCCCTCATGACCGTGCTTCTGTCCGGTCAGATCATCGGCTTCGTCCAGGATTTCGAACTGCCAAACCGGCAGAAAAAGAACCAAACCGCATAAGAAAAGGACGGCACCGCCGTCCTTTTCTTATTCCTGCTCCTTCGGCCGTTTGTAGCGGCCCTGTGGTTCCCATTCCGGCAGGGGCAGGCGCTGCATGGCACCAAAGATCCGCTCCTTCAAATCCGGGTAAGTCTGGCTCAGGTCGTAAATCAGCTTCTTGACCTCCTCCCGCTTGGTGTACTTGTCCACCGGGCAGCGATTTTGAAGCACCGGTAGCTCCATCCGCTGGCAGAAATGCTCCACCGTCTTTTCGTGGACATAGAGCATGGGCCGGATCTGCACCACACCCATGCGGTCCAGATCAGTCACCGGCTGGAAGCAACTGATGCGCCCTTCGTAGATCAAAGACATCACAAAGGTCTCCACAGCGTCATCATAGTGATGGCCCAGAGCAATCTTCCGCATCCCACGGTCAATGATCGCCTGATTTAGCGCCCCCCGGCGCATTTTTGCGCACATGGAGCAGGGATTTTTTTCTTTTCGATGGTCAAAAATGATCGGCCCGATCTGGGTCTTTACCACCGTATAGGGCACATTCAGCTTTTCGCAAAAAGCCTCAATGCCGGAATAGTCCATCCCCAGGCCCATGTCGATGGTAA
>CAZGTR010000131.1:0-3717 GCA_964528715.1 uncultured Oscillospiraceae bacterium
GCCGTGTCTACTTTTTTGCCATTTTCAATTTGCGCAATTTATTGTACCTTATCGTTCTTTCCAAATTTCGGTGATTGACAGCCGGGCTTTTTCCGTGGTAACATAAAGAAAAACGCAAAGGAGCTTACTATGCCCGATCAATATTCCCGCACCCGGCTGCTTTTGGGCCGGAACGGACTGGATCAACTGCGAAATGCCCGGGTGGCCCTGTTCGGTCTGGGCGGCGTGGGCGGCTACACCGCCGAGGCGCTGGCCCGCTCCGGCATCGGGGCCCTGGATCTGGTGGACGACGACACCGTGAACCTGACCAACCTGAACCGTCAGGTACTGGCATTGCACTCCACCATCGGTCAGTACAAGGTGGATGTAGCTGCTGCCCGGATCGCAGACATTGACCCCACCATCACGGTGCGCACCTACAAGACCTTTTATCTGCCGGAAAATGCCGACCAATTCGACTTTTCCCAATACGATTATGTCATCGACGCCATCGACACCGTCACCGGCAAGCTGGCGCTGATCGCCCAGGCCAAGGCCGCCGGCGTCCCGGTGATCAGCTGCATGGGCACCGGCAACAAAGTCGATCCCATGGGCTTTCAGGTCGCGGATATTTCCAAGACCTCCGGCTGCGCCCTGGCACGGATCATGCGCAAGGAGTGCGCCAAGCGGGGCCTGAAAGGGGTCAAGGTGGTCTACTCCCAGGAGCTGCCCCTGTCCCCGCAGCCGGACCCGGAGGACATCCCAGAGCCCCAGCGGGAGGGCTCCACCCGCCGCTCCACCCCCGGCTCCACAGCTTTTGTCCCGGCGGTAGCCGGCATGATGATGGCTGGCGAAGTCATCCGTGACCTCGCCGGAATCACAAGATAAACGATACGGCCCGGAGCATGATGCCCCGGGCCGCTTTCTATTATCAGATCCGTCTGCCGCAATTGGGGCAGTAAGTGAACTTTTCTTCCGTCTTTTCTCCGCAATAGGGGCAGAAATTACCGGAAGTGGCATTTTCTCTGGGGCTGGTTCCGGTATTGGGCCGGTTTGCCGCATCCCAGGGCTCTCGGGGCTTTTCCTCGTCTTTGCTCACCTTCAGTATCATCACAAGCCGGTAAATGGCGATCCCCACAAACAGCAGTCCAAAGGGGACCATAAAACCGCCGCCGATACTCGCCGCCATGATACACCAAAACAGTCCAAAGGCTATGACCGCCACCGAAGTGCCGATACCATAGTTCTTTTCCGCCTTGCGCCGCTTCTCCCGGTCCATGTCACACCCCCAGATAGCCGCAGAGCACTTTCAAGGTGTTGTACACACCGTCAATATGGCTGCGCTCATAGCCGTGGCTGGCGTAAACGCCTGCGCCGATGAGGCCGTGGCGAATGTCCACGCCGCTGCGCAGTGTTGCCTCCACGTCAGAGCCGTAGAAGGGATACACATCCACTGCATAGTCCGCCTCTGTTGCCTTTGCGGCGGAGATGAGCTTGCCCACCACCTCGTAGGAGTAGGGACCACCGGAGTCCTTAGCGCAGATGGAGACCTGCCGCTCAGTGCAGGCAAGGCCATTGCCAACGCACCCCATGTCCACGGAAATGGCCTCCGTGACACCGGCCGGAACGGACGCAGAACCGCCGTGGCCCACCTCCTCATACACCGTCACATGAATGTAAGTACGGCGCTTTGGGGTGATCTCATTGTCGCTAAGGTACTTGGCAAAGCCCAGCAAAATACCCACACTCAGCTTGTCGTCCAGGAAGCGGCTCTTGAGGTAGCCACTCTTGGTGCGCCGGGTCCTGGGTTCAAAGCAGACGATATCCCCCACTTCGATTCCCAGCGCCCGGGTATCCGCAGCAGACTTCACGTCCTCATCCAGCACCACTTCAACCGTATCCCATTTCCGAGCTACGGTGGAGTAATCGCCGTTGACATGAACAGAAGCGTTGCACAGCTGGCAGGTGCCGTCGATGACCTTGCCGGAGCGGGTGTAGACCCACACATTTTCCGCTTCCGCATTGTTGGGGTTCATGCCACCCAGCGGGGTCAGCCGTAGGCGGCCATTGCCCTTGACCTCTGCCACCATGCCGCCCAGCGTGTCGGCGTGGGCTTCCAGCAACAGTCCATCCTGGGTATCTTCACCGCCCAGATCCACCAGCACGCCACCTTTGGTGGTGATTTTGGCAGAAAATCCCAGATGCTCAAATCGCTCCTTCACCCAGGCCGCCGCCCGGGCCGTGTAGCCGGAGGGGGAGTCGATGGCCAGCAGGCTCTCGGTCTTTTCCCAGGCGTATTCCGCATAACTTTGTCCGATCATGTTCTTAACCTCCCAGAATGATGTAGTGCCAGACTCCTGCGATCTCCCGCAGGTAATTATTGATCCGCAGCGGCAGCGAATGGGTCTTTGCCGCCACCAGTTTTGCTTCAATGCCGCAATGCTTTGCGTAGAGTTTTGCCCGATACAGGTGATAATCGCTGGAGATCAGACAAAGGCTACCGGGTCGCTTCCCGGTTTTTTCTTCCAGAAGCGCCATGGAGTATTGGATATTTTCCATGGTGGATGTAGCTTGATCCTCTATCCAGATCCGCTCCGGTTCGATCCCCAGGTTTACCAAATGCTCAAAGATACATTGTGCTTCACTGATGGGCTCATCCGCTCCCTTGCCGCCGGAGACGATGCAAATGGTCTTTGGGTGTTCCGTCAAATACTGATAAGCCGCCTGGATCCGGTCCTGCAACGCTTCCGACGGTCCATCCTCACGGACTCGGCAACCCAATACCAACACATAGTCCATTTCCTTGGGCACCGCTGTCTGAGCTGTATAATAAATCAGATATCCGGTCAGTGCCACGACAATCAGCCCGCAACACAGTGCCAAGCTCAAGACATATAACATTGCCTTTGCGATCTTTTCGTGCCTCCGGCGCAAATACCACAGGCCATAATAGATACCGATCACCCCTGCGATTGCAAAGCAGACCAGTCCCAAAAAGCTGTATCCAGCGGGTATCGTGTAAAAAAGCGCCGCCAGCAGCACAAAAAAGCCCGGGATCAGCCATTTGCACCAACCAATTTTCTTTTTCATCTTCGTTTCACCTTCTCGCTTACCATCTTACCACAAACGCCCCAAGAAAACAAGCCGCTCCCGGTGGGAGCGGCTTGAAATTCACAAAAACTTAAATATCCTTGCTTTTGGATGCGATCTCGGATGCACACTTTGCCATGAACGCTTCCATGGACATTGCGCCCAGATCCTCGCCAGTACGGGTACGGACGGAGACGGTGTTGTTCTCCATGTCCCGGTCGCCGACCACCAGCATATAAGGGATCTTCTGCATCTGTGCTTCCCGGATCTTGTAGCCCAGCTTCTCGCTGCGCAGATCCACTTCGCTGCGCATATCTGCGTTGTTCAGCTGATCGTTCAGCGTCTTGGCGTACTCGTGGGCACGATCGGTAACAGGCAGGACCTTCACCTGCACAGGTGCCAGCCACAGGGGGAATGCACCGGCGAAGTGTTCGGTGATCACGCCGATGAACCGCTCGATGGAGCCCAGGACCACACGATGGATCATGACAGGGCGGTGCTTTAGGCCATCCTCGCCCACATACTCCAGTTCAAACCGCTCCGGCAGCTGCATATCCAGCTGGATGGTGCCGCACTGCCAGGTCCGGCCCAGAGAGTCTGCCAGATGGAAGTCCAGCTTCGGGCCGTAGAAAGCGCCGTCGCCTTCGT
>CAZGTR010000132.1:0-3715 GCA_964528715.1 uncultured Oscillospiraceae bacterium
GGGAACTGCTTGTCCGAACGCTTGGACTCCACCTTAAAGCTCTTGGCGCAGTCCAGATCGTCACCCAGATATTCTTCAATGGCATTGTAGATGGAATCCAGATCCTTTTCGCAGGGACGGCAGCGGCACAGGCTCACCACGCCAAAAATAGAATGACAGGCATCCCATGCCCCGTCCACATCTGCCATCTCATCCTCCGGCACCACATAGACCGTGGACTGCATGATATACACATCAAAATTGCCGTAAGGGCGCATCCGGCGGCGGACATTCTGCCGCAGCTTGTTCTCAAACTGGCGCTTATTGGCACCTTTCAGAACGATCTCGCCCAGCTTCATCAAAAAAATCTCATTCATAATCTTGATCCTCTCATTATCGATTTCCTAAATTCACGGCCCGGTACTGGATGGCCTCTGCAATATGTTGCGGCTGGATCTCCTCACTGCCGTCCAGATCCGCCACCGTTCTTGCTACCTTTAAGATCCGGTCATAACTCCGGGCAGTCAAGCCCATGGCTTCAAAAGCCTGCTTCATCAGCGCCTCGCCCTCCGGATCCAATGTGCAGAATTTCCGCATTTCCGATGGGCCCATCCGGGCATTGCACAATGTGGTATTTTCACCGAAGCGCTGATGCTGGCGCTGCCGTGCGGCGTCTACCCGCTTTTTGATCTGGGCGGAGCTTTCCGCTTCCGCCCGGGTCCGCAGATCCTCAAAATGGACGGCAGGCACCTCCACCACAATGTCGATCCGGTCCAGCAACGGCCCGGAGATCCGGCCCCGGTAATTCTGCACCGCCATTTCCGAGCAATGGCACCGCCCGGACGGGTCGCCGTACCAGCCGCATTTGCAGGGGTTCATGGCGCAAACCAGCATGAATTCCGCCGGATAAGTCACCGCCCCAGAGACCCGGGAAATGGTCACCGCCCCATCCTCCAACGGCTGGCGCATCATGTCCAGTGTATCCTTCCGGAATTCCGGCAGCTCATCCAGAAACAGTACGCCCTTGTGGGCCATGGAGATCTCACCGGGCCGGGGGTTGCTCCCGCCACCGGCAAGGCCCGCATTGGAGATGGTATGGTGGGGCGAGCGGAAGGGCCGGTGGGCCACCAATGGCTCCTTGGCGCTGAGCAGGCCCATAACGGAATAGATCTGGCTGACCTCCAGCGCCTCATCCCAAGTCATATCCGGCAAAATAGAGGGCAACCGCTTGCTGAGCATACTTTTGCCCGAGCCGGGCGGGCCGATGAGCAGCACATTGTGGCTGCCCGCAGCCGCCACTTCCAGCGCCCGCTTCACATTTTCCTGACCCAGCACATCCTTAAAATCCAGCCCGCCGACGCTTTCCGGCTCCGGCTCCCATTGCGGCTGCGGCTCCAGAACGATCTCACCGTTGAGCCCCGCCGCCAATTGCCGCAGATCCCGAATGCCATAGACCGCAGGGCCCCGGGCCAATGTCGCCTCCGCCGCATTTTCTTCCGGCACGAACAGAGCCTGTATTCCCTCTTTTTTCGCCGCCAGAGCCATGGGCAACACGCCGGACACCGGACGCAGCTGACCATCCAGGCTCACTTCCCCGATAAAAGCGCTGGTGGAGCGGGGACGGCGCACACTGCCCGCTGCACACAAAATACTCAATAAAATTGGAAGGTCATAATGCGTACCGGCTTTTTTCACATTTGCCGGAGCCAAATTCACCGTAATGCGGCTGACAGGAAAAGTCAGTCCCGCATTTTTTGCAGCTGCCCGGACCCGCTCCCGGGCCTCCTTCACCGCTGCATCCGGCAATCCCACGATATCAAAGCCCGGCAGGCCATTGGAAATGTAGCACTCCGCCACCACGCCGGTACCATGGATGCCCATGACCCCCAGTGTCTTAATGCTGCAAATCAACGCCACCACCCCTTTTCCCTCTTTTCTTACATCATACCGCATTTTCATAAAAAACACAAGTGTTTTTCCGCATTCGGTCAATGGCAGTTTTCTTCGAAAAATTTTTCATTTTGTGTCCCCCTCGAGCACAAAAGTTCTTGACACAAATTCTTTTCTCTGCTATACTGATTTTAGAATGAGTGAGAAAGGAGCTTTTTCCGCAGTATCGACCGTACCGCCACCCACAAGTGCACAATTTGAAAGGAGCAAACACCATGTCAAAAAAAGTAAAAACCTGCATAGTCATCGCCGCAGTGGTTGTCATTCTTTGCATTTTCCCCTTTCCTTACGCCTATTCTCAGACCGTCTCCATGACCAAGCTAGATGCCGCCGGTGAGACCTTGGGCTATGTAGACATAACCTTTCAATATCGTGCCAGTCGCTCCTTATTTTTGGGGAAACAGATCAAGCAGATCACTGTGGGCGAATTTGATGGTCATACGGGGATCAGCAACAGGCGCATCGCCGATTTTCAGAAGGATATCTCCGATCCTAACAACGAACCAATGCGGTACGCAGGCGGTATCATGGCATACAATTATGGGTATCAGCATTATCTTGGATATGTGCTCTATCTCAGCCCGGATTGCAGCCGCATCTGCATCGATGCCGAATATGACGATATTCAAAGTTACTACCTCTACTCCAGCTCCGTCGCAGACAGCACATCAGATTTGATCAGCTATTTTGATGTGCACTTCGAGTGATTCGTTTTCACCCCCAGTTATTTTCCCTCCCGTTGCATAGCTTCGATTAACTTTCCTTTGGTTGCACCGGCAAAAAGGAGTCTTTGGATTGGCAGCTCCACGGTGCCTGGGTCAGCGAGGAGGGCACGATCGGCGAGCAGGTACAAATGTCCCTCTCCGGAAGCATCCCCTCCAACTGTGAGACCAGAGAACAGACCACGATCCAGCTGGATATCTGTTGGCCTGAAAGTCTTTCCATGCAGAATATGAGCATGGAAACACTCGGCGGCTACGCCAACACCGCAACCGGTGAGAATGCGCCCCGGAATTTCTGGTGCAGCACATTCACCTACGCTCCCGATGCCAACGACGTCTATGCGCTATCCTTTGTACTGTATCCCGACGAAGGCTTTGTGGTATTCCAATGGCCCTTTGACATAAAAGGCTATCTGATCGCTTCCACCGATCAGAACGCCGACTTTTCTCAGCTGTACCAGCGCTTCTGTGATACCTTTTTAAATGCTTGATACTATATTCTCTCAAAGCCACCTGTTGCCTCATGCAGCAGGTGTTTTTTTGCCGGGCGGTAATCTGACCCGGGCGGCGGATGGCTGTGCCCCCGCAAACCTTCTCCCGGGGAGAAGGTGGCCCGAAGGGCCGGAAGAGGAATGCGGGCGGAAATGTTGGGGATTATACGCAGAAACAGACATTTTCCGGTCTTTCAGATCTCGCCGTTCCTCTCCCGACCTCGCATTCGCTCGGCCACCCTCAGCTGTGCATTAAGTGGCTGTAAGCCGCTTTGCGGCAACAGCCACTAAACCCCCGGGGGAGGGTTTGGGACGGGAGACCCGTCCCCTACGGTGAAGCAATTGGTGCGGTGTATCGAGGTGGCAGAGAGGTCGTCCGACATGGGCTGGCGGAGGCATGGCCTCCACCCTACAATGGGGTGTCGGAGCCCCCTTGTAGTGGAAGAAACGCACTTTTTTCCGCAAAAGCTGCCGGAATTCGACTTTACAAAAAGCTTTGGATGTGCTATGATATATCTGACAAAAAATGAATACTTTAGGAGGTATTTTATTTTGGCAAGAAAATTTAAGACC
>CAZGTR010000133.1:0-3549 GCA_964528715.1 uncultured Oscillospiraceae bacterium
AGTGCCGCCGAAGCTGTCGCTTCCATTCAACTCAAAGAGGTTGCCCTCGCCGCCCTGCTGCCAGAGCCAGAAGCCCCACTCGCTGTATGCCCCATCCTGGCGCTGATAGTGGATCTGGATGGACGGCTCCTTTGCCGGGCCCGTGGTTTCGGTCTGTGTCGGTTCGGTGCTTTCTTCCGTCTGGCTGGGCTGTGTTTCTTGCGGTGCACAGGCCGTCAGCAGCATACACAGAAGTAGCAGCCATGCGATCATTCTTTTTTTCATTTTTCCTGCCTCCAACTTGATTTTCGAGGTTTCTTGCAGGTTGCGCAGCACACTGCGCAACCGCTGTCTCACTTTTATGATTATACCGAATATGCCCCCGCTTTGTCAATCTTGTATCTCACGAAATATTCACGCCGTTTTTGTGGATTTTGTTCAATTCCCCCGGTTAGGGGCCATTTTCCCTCCTGGTTCTGCCTGTTTTTCTGTTGACAACAACATCGGCACGCAGTATAATCACCTTGCCCAATGTAAAACATTCATTTTAGAACAAGTCAGTTTCCCTCCATTCCTCTCATAGAGGGCCGCATTTTGTCAAATGCGTGACCGCTTGTTCGCCGGTTTACAAGAGGAAACACAATGATACAGATCGACCATGTGACCAAAGAATTCAAAAAAGTCATCAAAAAGCCCGGTATCGCCGGTTCCGTCCAGTCTCTGTTCCATCGGGAGTACGAGACGGTCAAGGCGGTGGACGATATTTCCTTCCATGTGCCGGAAGGCGAGATCCTGGGCTTCATCGGCGCCAACGGCGCCGGAAAATCCACCACCATCAAAATGCTCACGGGCATTTTGACCCCCACCTCCGGTTCCATCCAGATCAACGGACAGATCCCCTGGAAAAACCGCACCAAATATGTCAAGGAGATCGGCGTTGTCTTTGGACAGCGGACACAGCTCTGGTGGGACCTGCCCCTGACGGAGACCTTTTCCGTGCTGAAGGAGATCTATCAAGTAGACAACAACGCCTTTAAAAGTCGTCTGGGCTTTCTCAACGAGGTGCTGGAGCTGGAGGAGTTCCTCAAAAGCCCCGTGCGCACCCTCTCCCTGGGTCAGCGGATGCGGGCGGACCTGGCTGCCAGCCTGATCCACAATCCCAAAGTGCTGTTTCTGGACGAGCCCACCATCGGTCTGGATGTTGCGGTAAAAAACAGCATCCGGCAGGCCATCACCCACATCAACGAGCAGGAACACACCACCATCATCCTCACCACCCACGATCTGAACGACATCGAGACCCTCTGCCAGCGGATCGTGATGATCGACAAGGGCCGCATCATGTACGACGGCGACTTGACCGAAATGAAGCACCACTACGGTCGCTTCCGGCAGATCGATCTATCCCTGCAAAATGCCGCCGATTTTGACACACTCTCCCTGCCGGAGGGCACCAAGATCGAGCGAAACAAGGAGCTGATCACCCTCACCTTCGACAGCGAGGCCACCGCCGTGGATCAAATGCTGTCCCGGATCCTGGGTGCCGTCCGGATCAAGGACATCTCCGTGGGCGATGTGAACATCGAGGAGATCGTCCGGCGGATGTACGCCAGGGAGGATCGCCTATGATCGCCCGGTGCAAGCGCTTTTTAAACACCTACAAGGGCTTCGCCCGGGCCGGTGTCCAAAGCTCCATGGCCTATCGCAGCAGCTTCATGTGCTACATGGCGGGCGAAACACTGTACTGCTTCGTCATGTTCTTCATCTGGAAAGCGGTGTTCGCCGCCTCCGGCGAGGGACAGTTCATGGGCTTTACCATGACGGACATGACGGTGTATGTATTCCTTTCCAATCTGGTGCGGTTTTTGACTTCTTCCGACTCCACCCAGAATTTGGCAGAAGAAATTCGGGATGGCAGCATCATCATGCGACTGATCAAGCCCGTGAACATGGACTTCAGCCTGCTGGCAACGGAGCTGGGCAATTCCGCCGTGACTTTTGCCTTCATCTTCCTGCCTGTGATGGCCGGTGTGGAGGTCTACCGCTTTGTGGCCCTGGGGTATGTGGCTTTCCGGCTGGAACACTTTCTGTGCTTCCTGCTCAGCTGCCTGCTCAGCTATCTGTTGTCCTTCTATCTGAACCTGATCTTCGGATATCTGGCCTTTTTTCTGATGAACATCTGGGGCTTTTCCATTTTAAAAAACTCCATCATCAGTTTCTTCTCCGGCTCCCTGATCCCCCTGGCCTTTTTCCCGGACGCTTTCCGGAAGGTCTTGGAGTCTCTGCCCTTTGCCTCGCTGATCTATGTACCTACCATGGTCTACATGGGCAAATATTCCGGGCAGGCGCTGTTGCATGTGTTTTTGAGTCAGATCTTCTGGATCGCCGTTTTTGTTGGTATCAGTCGGCTTCTCTGGCTCTGGGCCAGAAACCGGCTGGCCGTACAGGGAGGGTAAGATATGCGCTATTTGAGATTATACCGGACCTTCCTGCTTCAGCGGCTGAAAACGATGATGGAATACCGGGTGGATTTTCTCACCGGTGCCGCCAGCTTCCTGGTCAATCAGCTGACAAACATCATCTTCATCCGCATCCTCTTTGGACAGATCCCGGCGCTGGACGGCTACCTGTACTATGAGATCCTGTTCATCTACGGTTTCTCTCTGGTGCCCAAGGGTCTGGACCACCTGTGTACGGACAATCTGTGGAAAGTGGCATGGTTCATCGTCCGCAAGGGCGATTTCGACAAATACCTGACCCGGCCCATCAACCCTCTACTCCATGTGATCATGGAGGATTTCCAGCTGGACGCTCTTGGCGAGCTGCTGGTGGGCATCGTGCTGATGGTCATCGCTTCCACGAACCTGGGCCTGCATTTTTCCATCGTGCAGGTGCTGCTGATGCTGGTGGCATTTTTCTTCGGTGCGCTGATCTTCACCGGCATCAAGATTGCCGGTGCGTCCATCGCATTCCGGATCAAGCAAAGCGGCAGTATTTTGCAGATCTTCTACTTGACCAGCGACTTTGCCAAATATCCCGTGACCATTTATTCCAGCGCCATCCGCAATATCGTCACCTACATCATCCCCTTTGCCTTCACCGCCTACTACCCCGCCGCCTACCTGCTCCGGGGAAACGACCCGCTGTTTTGCATCGGCGGTGTGGTGATCGCCGGGCTTGCGGTGCTGGGCATCGGCATTGCCCTGTGGAACAACGGGCTTTCCGCCTACGAAAGCGCCGGTAGCTAAAGAGCACAATAAAAAAGCTGCTGCGGCAATTCGCCACAGCAGCTTTTCTTTTATTCCAGCTCGAAAGCGCCGGTATAGAGTTGATAATAGGTGCCCTTCTGGGCGATCAGGTCGTCGTGGGTACCACGCTCGATGATCCGGCCATGGTCCAGCACCATGATACAATCGGAGTTCATGATGGTGGACAGCCGGTGAGCGATGACGAACACCGTCCGGCCCTTCATCAGCGCATCCATTCCGTCCTGCACCAACTTTTCCGTTCGGGTATCGATGGAAGAGGTGGCCTCGTCCAGGATCATCACCGGGGGATCCGCCACCGCCG
>CAZGTR010000134.1:0-3495 GCA_964528715.1 uncultured Oscillospiraceae bacterium
TGTGAATATTATATCACAAATCAGGGAGTATTGGTAGTTTTTTGACAGACTGACAACCACCAGCTTCGCCGGTGGTTGTGTTTTTGGTTTTACTCTAAAAATAGTCGTTTCAAGAGAATCGTGAAGAGAGAAAATAGCGACAGTTGAGAGACTGTAAATATGAACCAACGGAAGAGCCCTAAAAATGGGACTCTGCCGTGATTTTTGTGGTCATTGGGAAGTTTGGCTCATTTTTTGAGATCTTCCAGCCGCTGGATCTCCCGCAGGATGCTGTCAACGCATTCGCCCTCAGTAGTCCAATCCTCGTTCGTGATGGCGAGCATTTGCTTCTGGGCTTCAATGGCACCGTCAATGTCTCCCAAGATCGTGCAGATCTGGGAAATGGCATCCTCGCAATCGGTAAATCTGGGCTTGGGACGCATGGGCTGGCACTTTTTGAAATAGGTAAGGGCTTCCTCATAGCGCCCCAGCTTCGCCATGATGCTTCCGTATTCAAACCATACATTCGAGTTTTGCTCATGATCATGCAGCATTTTCTGCTACCAGCGCATGGCTTCGGGAAGATCACACTCCGCCTGGCAGATGTAGCCCATGAACATCTCGTAGTGGTAGGTGTGCTTCAGATCTTTCATCTGCTCCACATAATTGCGGGCTTCCGCTGTTCGGTGGTCGTCGATCAGCAGATCCAGCAACCAAAAGTAGTTGCAGATGTCCTCCGGGTGGGCCCGGACGATGTCCTTGTAAAAATCGATCAGATCGTGGTGATTGACGAAATTCCAGTCCGAATACGGGCCACGCTCCGCATCGAAGATCGCATTGTGCGCATCCTTTCGGCTGGGATTTTGCAGCAATGCGGTCCGGGCCAGGGGCTTTGCCAGTTCGTGGTATTCGCTGGCTCGCTTGTTGTAGAGCATTGCCAGGAGCAATCCTGCTTCGGCACGGTGCTCCGGCTGGCTTTGCAGGTCTTGCAGGTACTTCTCGTGTAGCCGAAATTCCTCATGGGACAGGAAGCGAACATCGTAGATCATATTCTCGATGCGTTCCATACGATGGGCGTCGGTCATGGCGAATAGCTCGTCGATCGTCACACCGAAGATGACAGACAGCTCGGGCAACATCAAAATGTCGGGCATATTGGTGCCGCTTTCCCATTTGCTGACGGCCTGCGCAGATACACCCAGTTTTTGAGCGAGCTGTTCCTGAGTCATGGAGCGGCTCAAGCGCAGGGATTTGATACGGTTTCCAAAATCGAAATTCATAGGTAGTCCTCCTTGTTTTTTGATCGCAGCCCTATTGTACCGGAAGAAGGATCAAAATACTATGACCGGGAAATTGAGCGGGACTTGACGGTTCGTTGAATTTATTATAGACAGGGAACAAAGAAATGGCAAGAAGCGTTTTTATTTTCGCCACTGGGAAAAAGAGGGTCAGGAGCGTTGTATCTGTTTGTAGGCAAAATCACTATATAACTATCGATATAAAAATACTTTTTGTTGGAAATGCACAAGAGAATCGTGAAAATATATGGACAATTGGGAAAAAGTGCGGTATGATAAAAATGCAAACTCCCTATGAACGATACTGCCATAGGCAAGGAGGTAAACTGACACTATGCTGGATGCGTCTTACTACCGCAAAACGGACGAGATCATCTCCCGGTATGTCCGGGATGCTCGTTCGCTGATCCCCATCATGCAGGATATCCAGGCAGAATATCGCTATCTGCCTGCGGAGCTGCTGAGCTATGTCGCCAAGGAAATTGGTATTACCGAAGCAAAGGCTTACTCCGTCGCCACCTTCTATGAGAATTTCTCCTTCGAAGCAAAGGGCAAGTATGTCATCAAGGTCTGCGACGGTACGGCCTGCCATGTCCGCCATTCCACCCCGGTGCTGGAGGCGCTGTGGAAAGAATTGGGCCTGAGCAAGAAAAAGCACACCACGGATGATATGATGTTCACCGTCGAGACCGTTTCCTGTCTGGGCGCCTGCGGTCTGGCTCCTACCATGATGGTCAATGAGCAGGTGTATCCTGCCATGACCCCGGAAAAGGCTCTGGCTGTGATCGAGGAATTGAGGGGGAAAGGCTAATGATCAGAAATCAGGAAGAACTGACCCAGGCGAGGGCTGCTGCACAGGCGCAGCTGAATGCCTATGATTGCCGGATCCTGGTCTGCTCCGGTACCGGCTGTATCGCCACCGGATCCCACAAGATCCATGAGCTGTTTGAGACGCTGGTAAAGCAGATGCCCGGCGTGGAGCTGGTGTTTGCCCCCTGCGGCGGGCACCATCAGGAAGCCGCCGTGGGCGTGAAAAAGACCGGCTGCCAGGGCTTTTGCGAGCTGGGCCCCTTGGTGCGCATTCAAAAGGGTGAGAAAGTCATCCAGTATGTGAAGGTGCAGCCGGAGGACTGCGAGGAAATTCTGGAAAAGACCGTTATCGGTGACGAGGTCATCGAGCGGCTGCTGTATCACAAGGGGGAGACTGCCTATGTCTCTCCGGAGCAGATCCCCTTTATCGCCAAGCAGACCCGGATCGTGCTGGAAAACTGCGGCAAATTCGACGCAGAGTCTTTGGACGAATATCTGGCTGCCGGTGGCTTTGAGGCGCTGAAAAAGGCCATGTTCCAGCTGGACAGGGACAAGGTGATCGAGGAAGTGGATGCTTCTGGCCTTCGGGGCCGTGGCGGCGGTGGCTTCCCCACAGGCAAAAAGTGGAAGCAGGTGGCCCGTCAAAAGGAAACGGAGCGCTATGTGGTCTGCAACGGCGACGAGGGCGACCCCGGTGCCTTTATGGACGGCTCCGTGATGGAGGGCGACCCCTTTAAGCTCATCGAGGGCATGATGATCGCCGGTTATGCCGTCCGGGCAGAGAACGGTTACATCTATGTCCGTGCGGAATATCCCATGAGCGTGGCCCGGTTGAAAAACGCCATTGCCCAGCTGGAGGAGCGGGGACTTTTGGGTGAGCATATTCTGGGCACGGATTTTAACTTCCATATGCACATCAACAAGGGCGCAGGCGCTTTCGTCTGCGGCGAAGGCTCGGCATTGACCGCCTCCATCGAGGGCAACCGGGGTATGCCCCGAACCAAGCCCCCCAGAACGGTGGAAAAGGGTCTGTGGGAAAAGCCCACGGTGCTGAATAATGTGGAGACCTACGCCAATGTGCCCAAGATCATTTTGCAGGGGGCGGATTGGTTCAAGTCCATCGGAACCCCCGGTAGCCCCGGCTGCAAGACCTTCTCCCTCACTGGTGCCATCGAAAATACCGGTCTGATCGAGGTGCCTATGGGCTCGACCCTGCGGCAGATCATCTTTGACATCGGCGGTGGCCTGAAAAATGGCGCAGAATTCAAGGCGGTGCAGATCGGCGGCCCCTCCGGCGGCTGCTTGACGGAAGCACATCTGGATGTGCCGTTGGATTTCGACTCCGTGAAAAAATACAACGCCATCATCGGCTCCGGCGGCATGGTGGTCATGGGCAAGGACACCTGTA
>CAZGTR010000135.1:0-3395 GCA_964528715.1 uncultured Oscillospiraceae bacterium
TGATGATGGAGTTCATCTGCTGGGAGATCTGGTTGATGGGCTGGTTGAAGCTGCGCGACAGGGTCATAAAGGCCATCAGACTGCCCAGAGTAAGGATCGTGGTGCTGGCATCGAGTCCAAGCCATGCCTTGATGGCCGCCGACTGCACCACCAGAGCACCGCCGACAATGGCCAAAATTGCATACTGCACATAGCCCAGATTGTTGTTGATGGGGCCCATCATGTTGGAGAATTTACCGGCGGAGTAGGCATTGTTGCACAGTTCCTCGTTCAGCTTGTCGAAGTCGTCCTTGCAGACGCCCTCGTGGTTAAAGACCTTGACCACCTTCTGACCGGAGATCATCTCCTCGATGTAGCCGTTGACCTTACCCAGAGACTGCTGCTGCCCGATGAAATACTTGGCAGATTTGCCTGCCAGGAACTTTGTGGCAAAGACGACACCCACCACCGTGATCATAGAGACGATGGTCAGCATCCAGGATTCACGGATCATGAAAATCAAAACCACGATCAGCGTGACTGCGGAGGAGACCGCCTGGGGGATGGACTGTGAGACCATCTGCCGCAGGGTGTCGATATCGCTGGTGTAGCGGGACATGATGTTACCGGCGGTGTTGGTATCGAAATAACGGATGGGCAGGCGCTGCATTTTGTGGAACATCTCGTCACGGATGTTCTTCTGCACGCCCTGGGTCACGCCCACCATCAAATAGCTTTGCAGGAACTGACCCAGAACGCCCACCGCAAAGAAGCAGGCCAGGGTCACAAGGAAATTCCATACCGGTGTAAAGTCGGCAGAGCCGCTCTCCACCATGGGCTTAATGAACTCATCCACCAGATCGCCCAGGGCCGTGGAGCTCTTGGCGCTGGCAATGGCGGAGGCGATGATGCACAGCAGCACCAGCACCAGAGATACAGCATACTTTTTCAGATAGCTCATCAGACGAGCCAGGGTTTTCATGGGGTTTTTCGCTTTGCGGCCGTCGCCGCGCATTCTGACAGGAGGCATTATTCCTCTCCCCCTTTCTGCTGAGAATAATAAACTTCTTGATAGATCTGAGACGTCTTCATCAATTCTTCATGGTTGCCTGCCGCCACCACCTGGCCATTATCCAGCACCAGAATGATGTCGCTGTCCTGCACGGAGGCGATCCGCTGGGCGATGATCAACTTGGTGGTGCCGGGGATCTCCTCGGCAAATGCCTTGCGGATGGATGCGTCGGTCTTGGTATCCACAGCGGAGGTGGAGTCGTCCAGAATCAGGATCTTGGGAGACTTCAGCAGCGCCCGGGCAATACACAGCCGCTGCTTCTGACCGCCGGAGACATTGGTGCCGCCCTGCTCGATGTAGGTATCGTAGCCATCCGGGAAGCTCTGGATAAAGTCGTCGGCGCAGGCCAGCTTACAGGCGTGAACCAGCTCTTCGTCCGTTGCCTCCGGGTTGCCCCAACGCAGGTTTTCCTTGATGGTACCGGAGAACAGGACATTTTTCTGGAGGACCATGGCCACATTGTCCCGGAGCACTTCCAGATCATAGTCCTTCACATCCACGCCGCCAACCTTCACGGTGCCTTCGGTGGCGTCGTACAGGCGGGGGATCAGCTGCACCAGGGTGGATTTACTGGAACCGGTACCGCCCAAAATACCCACCGTGGCGCCGGAGGGGATGGTCAGATCCACATTTTTCAGGGCCCGGTGTTTGGCCTTTTCAGAATACCGGAAGGAAACATTTTCAAAGGTAATGGAGCCGTCCTTCACTTCCTTCACCGCATTTTCCGGAGAATGCAGATCCGGCACCTCCACCAGCACCTCATAGCAGCGGTGCAGAGGCGTGCGGCTCATGGTCAGCATGACGAACACCATGCTCAACATCATCAGAGAGCTGAGGATCTGGGTGGTGTAGGTAAACAGAGAGCTGAGGGCACCGGTAGTCAAACCATTGAAGGGGTTGTTACCGGAGGCTACCACCAGCTTGGCACCCGCCCAGGAGATGGACAAAATGCAGATATACACGCAGCTCATCATCACAGGGCTGTTTAGGGACAGGATCTTTTCTGCCTTGGAGAAGGTCTTTTTCAGTTCAGAAGATACTTCCGTGAACTTTTCCTCCTCCTTGTCCTGCCGGACGAAGGACTTGACCACCCGGATACCGTGGACATTTTCCTGCACCACGGTGTTGAGCCGGTCATTGAGCTTGAAGCCCCGGTCGAAAATCTTGAACACCATGGGGATCAAGCACGCCAGTGCCACGATCAAAATGGGCATGACCTTCAGATAAATGGACGACAGCTGGGTAGAAATACTCAATGCCTGGCTCAACGCCAGGATCAGCATCATGGGGCAGCGGATGGCCATCCGGATACACATCTGGAATGCCATCTGCAACTGTGCCACATCGGAAGTCAGCCGGGTGACCAGAGAAGCACTGGAAAATTTATCGATATTGTGGAAGCTGTAATCCTGCACCCGGTAGTACATATCGTGGCGCAGATTTTTGGCAAAGCCGGTAGCTGCCTTCGAGGCAAAAACCGCCGAAGCCACACCAAAAGCCAGGGAAAGCAGGGCGCAAAGCACCAGCTCCAGGGATTTGGATGCCACCATTTCCATATCTTTCAGCTCGATGCCGTAGTCGTACAGCACCTTCATCACCTTGGGAATTCGCACCTCCATGGCCACTTCCCCGATCATACACAGGGGGCTCAAAACCGCAGCCCACCAATACTCCCGGATGCACCGGGCCAGTCGTTTGATCATACTTTTTCCTCCTTGGATCTATGTTCGCAGCCGTGATGGCCCATATTATCCATCGCCCGCTGCAAATAACTTAAAAACTGCTCTTTTTCCGCTTCCGTGAAGTCCTGAACGATCTTTTCCTCATTTTTCTTGATCTGTTGCTGGATCAGCGCATGGCAATCGCTGCCTTTGGGCAGCAGCACCACCCGCTTACAGCGACGATCGTTAGGATCCGCCTCCAGGCGGATAAAGCCCTTCTTTTCCAGCCGACTAAGCAAGCCGGATACCGTAGGATGGCTCAGCTGGAACACTTCCTCGATATCTCGGGCGCAGGGGGGCTGCTCTTGGTGAGCCAGGTATCCGATGATCCGCCCCTGGGCAGATGTCAGCTCCATCTGTGCCAGCGCATCCGTCATGCTGGTTTCGATACACCAGTGCAAAATACGGAACCGGTGTCCAAAATGTCGTTGCAATGCGTCACCTCCCAAAAAAGCGTAGCAAGCTACGCAATATGGTAGCACATCTTACAAAACAATTCAACCCTTTTTATAAATTATTCACAATTTATTTTTCGTTGCTTCTTTTTGCCTGTTCCTGTATAATGTAGAAAAATAGTGATGAGCAAAATGCAGAAGCAAAAATGAGATGCCAAAGGAAGGGAT
>CAZGTR010000136.1:0-3392 GCA_964528715.1 uncultured Oscillospiraceae bacterium
TGGACTTGTATGTATCCGGTGGCTGGCAGAGAGATCACTCCTTTCTTCTTGCTGAATTATTCTATGTGCCCGGGATAAAATATGTGACATCCGGGGGTTGGTCAGCCGGATGTCACAAAAAACCTTCCATTTCAAGGATGTTGCTGTTCTCGCAGTCCAGTAATTTCTGGGCCAGGGCGGTCACGGCACCGTCATTCTGGTGATAGCGGTGGAGATTTTTCAGCCCCTTGGTCACGCCACGGGTGTTTCCCTGTACCATCATGGCGGCGATCTTGGAGTCGCTCTTTCCATACAGCAGCTGGGAGCGAGCTATCATATCTGCCATGGAGCGGACGGGCTGTGCAAGGGATTTGAGCTGCAGATTTCGTTCCTTTGCCAGATCGTAGACTTCCTTTTCAATGATGTCATACTCTTTTAGCTGGTTTTTCAGTGCTTTTTTCAAACTGCTGCTGTTGGCTGCGTCAATGACGCTACGGATCCCGATCTGTCCCATTTGGGCGGTCTTCAAAAGGGAAGATAGAATGTCGTTGCTGCCTTTCATATTGTTCACCTCGAATATAGTATGGTCATCGGAAACGAAGCTATGCGTGGCAAATTCTGAGCGGCCACATAGAATGGTCAATGAAGGAGGAGATAGTATGTGTGCAATAGCAGGACTCATCGGGATAGAAGCGGATGAAGTTACACTGGATAACATGATCGCAAGCATGAAGCGCCGTGGACCGGACGAGCAGGGCGTGTTGCAACTGAAAAATGCCTGCCTGCTCCATGCAAGGCTTGCGGTGATCGACCCAGAAGGGGGAAAACAGCCCATGCAGCTTCGGTGGGGAGCGGAATGCTATACCATTGTCTACAATGGGGAGATTTACAATACGGAGGAACTTCGGCAGGAATTACGGAGGATGGGTCACATTTTTCTCACCACGTCGGATACGGAGGTGCTGCTGCACAGCTATGTGCAGTGGGGGGCGGAGTGCCTTGATAGGTTCAACGGGATATTTGCGTTCGGGATCTGGGAGGAAAACAGACAGCGGCTTTTCCTTGCACGGGACCGGATGGGGGTCAAACCACTGTTTTTTAAGGAACATGAGGGCGGACTGCTGTTTGCTTCGGAGATCAAGACCATTGTGACATACCCCACAGTAAGAGCGGAGCTGGATGAGACGGGGGTGGCGCAGATCTTGCTGTTGGGGCCGGGACGGGTGCCGGGCAGCGGTGTGTTCCGTGGAATACAGGAGCTAGAGCCGGGGGAGTGCGGATACTTTGAGCGAGGAAAGGGAAATATTCACCGCTACTGGAAGTTGCAAGACCGGGAGCACCGGGAGAATTTTCAAGAAACGGCACAGCACGTGCGTGAACTGGTGTTGGATGCCATCCTGCGCCAGACTGTTTCCGATGTGCCCATTGGGACATTCCTTTCCGGTGGGCTGGATTCCAGTATCATCACAGCCATTTGCGCCAAAAAACTGGGACACAAGCCGCTGCCGACCTTTTCTGTTGACTATGTGGATAATGACAAATACTTCATACCCAGCAAATTTCAGCCCAACGCCGACGGCGTCTATATCGAAAAAATGCAAAAAACCTTCCATACAGATCATCACTGGTGCGTTTTGTCCCCGGAGGATCTGGTGGCGGAGCTGGAGAATGCAACCTTCGCCCGGGATCTGCCTGGAATGGCAGATGTGGATCTGTCGCTGCTGGCCTTTTGCAGGGAAATCAAAAAGGATGTGACCGTTGCCCTGTCCGGGGAGTGTGCGGACGAGATATTCGGCGGGTATCCATGGTATCGGGATCCCCAAATCAGAAATGCAGACGGTTTTCCCTGGGCACAGAATACCGCTTACCGTCAAAGTTTGATGATCCGGGGCCTTGCGGAGAAAATAAATGGCGAGGCTTTCGTCCGGGAACAATATGAAAAAACCTGTCGGGAAAGTGACATCCTACCTGGCACGACGGCCCAGGAAAAGCGAATGAAGGAAATGGTCAACCTGAATTTGCGCTGGTTCATGCAGACGCTGCTGGACCGAAAGGACCGGATGAGTATGTATTCCGGCTTGGAAGTGCGGGTGCCCTTTTGCGATCATCGGATCGCTCAGTATCTGTACGGTGTGCCCTGGGGGTTCAAGGATCATAAGGGAAAGGAAAAGGGGTTGCTTCGGGTCGCAATGGAAGGTTTGCTTCCAGAGCAGGTTCTGTGGCGGAAGAAAAGTCCGTATCCAAAGACCTGCGATCCACAATATTTGTACCTGGTCACACAACGCATGGAGCAGCTGCTCCAGAGAAAAAATGCACCGTTGTTTGAACTGGTGTCAAAAGAGGCAGTTCGGGGAATGTTGCAGGAAGAACCGGCCTGGCCGTGGTATGGGCAACTTATGCGCCGTCCCCAGACCATTTGCTATTTTTTACAAATCAACGACTGGCTGGAACGATACTCTGTCGATCTTGTCTATTGACAGATTTCACTTTTCGTATTAAAATATCGTCAAAATCCTAGAATGGGAGAGAATCGAAAATGAGAAAAACAAAGATCATTTGCACCATCGGCCCTGCCAGCCAAAATGAAGAAACACTGACCAAAATGTGCCTGGCGGGCATGAATGTTGCCCGTATGAATTTCTCCCATGGTGACCATGCGGAGCAGAAGGCGAAGATCGACCTGGTGAAGAAGGTGCGGGAAAAGCTGAATTTGCCCATTGCCATCATGTTGGATACCAAGGGCCCGGAGTACCGGATCGGCACTTTTGAGACCGGTAAGGTGGAAGTGAAGGACGGTGCAGATTTCTGCTTCACCGTGGATAATGTCGTGGGCGATGAGACCAGAGTCTCCGTCAACTATAAACGTCTGAACAAGGACCTAAAGCCCGGCGACCGGGTGATGGTCAACAACGGCCTGGTGATCTTCGATGTTGTTCTGGTAGAGGGCAACGATGTCCACTGCAAGGTGGTCACTGGCGGTGTCATGAGCGACAAGAAGAGTATGTGCTTCCCCAATAAGGTCATGTCCGGCCCGTTCCTGTCCGAAAAGGATAAGGCAGACCTGCTGTTCGGTATCGAGAATGAGGTGGATTTTGTTGCTGCGTCCTTTGTCTCTACCCGGCAGGATGTGGTGGATATGCGCAAATTCCTGGATGATAACGGCGGCAAGTCCATTGACATCATCGCCAAGATCGAAAATCGCCCCGGTGTGGATAACATCGAGGAGATCTGCCAGGAGTGTGAGGGCATCATGGTCGCCCGAGGCGATCTGGGTGTGGAGATCCCGTATGTGGAGGTCCCGGCCATCCAGAAGATGCTCATCAACAAATGCCGTCTGCTGGGCAAGCGTGTCATCACTGCAACGGAAATGCTGGAGACCATGATCTACAATCCCCGGCCCACCCGTGCGGAGA
>CAZGTR010000137.1:0-3329 GCA_964528715.1 uncultured Oscillospiraceae bacterium
TGCGGGAGCTGGAGCGTGTGGTCATGCTCCGGGTGGTGGACGAATACTGGATGGAAAACATCGACGCCATGGACGATCTGAAGCAGGGCATTGGTCTTCGGGCCTATGGTCAGCATGACCCAGTGGTGGCCTACAAGGAAGAAGGCTTCGAGATGTTCCAGAACATGATCACCGCCATCCGGGAGGAGACGGTGCGCCGGATGTTCCTGGTGCGCATCCGCAAGGAGCAGGAGGTCAAGCGGGAGAAGGTAGCCAAGGAGACCGGCACTGCCGCTGCCACCAACGCTGAAGTGAAAAAGCAGCCGGTGCGCAAGGCGGCCACCAAAGTCGGCCCCAACGATCCGTGTCCCTGTGGCAGCGGCAAAAAGTACAAGAAATGCTGTATGCAGAAGGATAAAATTAGCGAGTAATATGGCGATCATTACCCAAAAAGTTGAAAATCTGGAATTTTTGACGGCGGAAAATATCACCGTGCCCCATGGCTTCACCACCCGGGTGGGTGGTGTGAGCCGGGGTTATCTGGACAGCCTCAATCTGGGGATGAACCGGGGAGATGATCCTGAAAATGTGGTGGAAAACTACCGCAGGTTGGGCCGGGCCATTGGCTTTGACCCGGAAAAAGCGGTGCTGACCCGGCAGACCCATTCGGACATCGTCCGGAAAGTGACGAGCCGGGACTGCCGAGGGCTGGATCACCACGCCTACCCGGAGTGCGACGGACTGGTGACCAACGAGCCGGGGCTGACTCTTGTGATCTTCACCGCCGACTGTACCCCCATTTTGCTCCACGACCCGGTGACCGGTGCGGTTGGAGCCTGCCACGCCGGGTGGCGGGGCACGGCACAGGACATCGCCGGAAAAACGGTCCGGGCCATGTGCAACCACTTCGGCTGCCGGGCGGCGGATATCCATGCTGCCATCGGCCCAAATATTGGACCGTGCCATTTTGTGTGCGATGCGGATGTGAAAGATGCCATGGTCGCAACCTTTGGGGATGAGGCCCTGGCTTTTATCGAGAAACGAAACGAAAAATATTTTCCGGATCTGAAAAAGATCAACGCCCTGGCCCTTGCCCGGGCGGGGGTGGAAAATATCCAGTCAAGCAACGAATGTACCTGGTGCAGTCATGAACGCTTCTGGTCCCACCGGTATACCGGCGGGGCACGGGGGTCGCAGGGGGCGGTGATTCGGTGCGGAGAGGAGGAAAAATGAAACGAATATTGGCTTTTTTCCTGCTCTGCCTGCTGCTCACCGGCTGCGCTGGAGAAAATGTGTATGTGCCCACCGGCGACGGCCTTTCTGACGGCACCGGTACGATAGCTCAGACAAAGCCGGAGGAGACCCAAAGTATTATCCTGGTGTATAATGATAAAGCGTCCATGAACCCTTATGAGTCTGCGGACGTGTCAAACCGAACGCTGTTTTCTCTGATCTATCAAGGGCTGTTTGCAGTGGACCGGGACTATAATGTGGAGCCGATCCTGTGCAAAAATTATCAGGTCAGCGACGATCTGCGCACCTATACGTTTTATCTGGAAAACGCCACCTTTTCCGATGGCTCGGCATTGACCACACAGGATGTGGTGGCAAGTCTTGAGAAAGCACAAAGTGCGTCCTATTATTCCGGGCGGTTCGGTCATGTGAAGTCCATTGCTGCCGGAGAAGATGGCGGCGTGGTCATCAACTTGAAGGACGCCTGTGAAAATCTGCCGTTGCTGCTGGATATCCCCATTGTCAAGGCTTCTCAGGTGGATGCGGCAGCGCCCATGGGCACAGGCCCCTATGTCTTTGAGACCACCCAGCTGCGGCGGCAGGCCGCCTGGTGGTGCAGCGTCCAGACGGCAGTGAGCGTCAGCTCTATCGCATTGGTCACCGGAGAAGATCCCAACCAGATCCGGGATCGGTTCGAGCGGGAAAATCTGAGCCTTGTGACCACCGATCCGGGCGTAGATAACTATGCGGATTTCCGGGGCGATTATGAGTTGTGGGACAGTGAAAATGGCCTGTTTGTCTACCTGGGTTTCAATATGACAAGCAAGGTGTTTTCAAACAGCACATTGCGTGCCGCTGTGACTTACGGCATTGACCGGGATACCCTGGCAGCGGAGCAGTACCGGGGATTTGCCCAGAGCGCAACATTGCCTGCATCCCCGGCCTCGCCCTATTACAGCCAGTCCTTGGCCCGACGCTATGGCTACGATCCGGAAAAGCTGAAGCAGGCGGTGACAGACGCACAGCTGGAAAGCAATGCGGTGACGTTGCTGGTCAATAAAGATGATTCCCGCCGTGTGCGAGTAGCTCGGGCCATCGCCAAAATGCTGGAGGAAGCCGGGTTGAAGGTGACGGTGTCCAGCCAAAGCGGTGATGATTTCCGCAGCGCCCTCAAGAAGAGGGAGTATGATCTGTATCTGGGGCAGACAAAGCTCTCTGCCAATATGGATCTGACGGAGTTTTTCAAGGAAAAGGGAAGCCTCTGCTACGGCGGAATGTCCAATGTGGCGGCAAGTGCCTTGAGCCTTGAAGCTTTGGCAAATGCGGGCAACTATTACAACCTGCACAAGCTGGTGATGGATGAGGGCCTTTTGTGTCCGATCCTGTTCCGCAGCTATGCCATCTACGGGCGCTGGGGAAATGTGACAGGACTTTCCCCAGCACGGGATAATGTATTTTACTATTCCCTGGGAAAGACAATGGAAAATGCGCTTATACCCAATGAATGAATCAAGGCGGCCCGATGGGCCGCCTTTTGCTCGCCATACCTATCATATAGTGGTCGTAGATTGGTCATCCGACATGGTTGGCGGAGGCATGCCCCCGCCCTACGATGGACTACCGAAAACGCTGGGGCGATGTAGGATCGCACCCTACAAAGGATCCGGAACATACCCCATCAGAAATGACCAAGAGACGGCGCATCGTGGGGATAATGGGTGCAAAAAGGCCGGGGCGCTTGGACAGCGCCCCGGTAAATATTTTCTCAACAGGAGATCCTTAGCAATAGAAATCCTTGATTTTCTTGGCACGGCTGGGATGGCGCAGCTTGCGAATGGCCTTGTTCTCGATCTGGCGGATCCGTTCACGGGTCACGCCGAAGATCTGGCCCACTTCCTCCAGGGTGTGGGTGCGGCCGTCGTACATACCGAAGCGCATCCGCAGCACATCCGCTTCCCGCTCGGTCAGAGTGTCCAGAATTTCCTTCAAAGCCTCAGCCAGCATGGCGTTGGAGGTAGCGTCCGCAGGGCCGGGGTTCCGGTCATCCGGGACAAAGGAGCCAATGGAGGTATCTTCTTCGTCACCCACGGGGGTATCCAGAGACAGGGTATCGGCGG
>CAZGTR010000138.1:0-3258 GCA_964528715.1 uncultured Oscillospiraceae bacterium
GTTCTTAAAAAGCTCACGAACAGAAATCAGTTCCATAATGTAGACCTCACTTGTTACCTAAAATCTAAGTTACTCTTTAGTATACGCCAAAATGAAAGATTTTACAAGAGGGAAGTTTCATAATTTCTGGTTTTCCAGCAAAAAACGATGTTTTTTCCCGTCCCCCTCCCAAAGAAAGGCCCTTCGCCCCTTTACACCCCCTTGCCAATTTGATATAATATGCAAAAACACTTGAGGAGGACGCTTTCATGGGTCGCTACCAGCCGCATTACGCCCATGCCGGATCCAATGGCCACCGGGTCGCCCGGATCGCAGGCAGACTCTGTCTTTTTATTGTGATGACGCTTCTACTTCTTTCCATGGCCCTGTACGGAATAATGTATATTTTGGCAAAGGGGCCTTCCCCCACCGCCCGGGATCTGTTTGTCTGCTCCGTCCGGGAGACCAGCGCCATGGGCTTTCTGGCTAACCTGTTCTTCAGCGAGAAGGAGATACAGGCCATCATGGAAAGTCAGAATGATATCACCTTTGACGATACCGACTCTTCCCTGATCGTCATTCCCCCCAGCACCCCCGCCGATCCCGGCGAGGACAGCAAACCCCAGCCCGACGCCTGGGGCCTGGTGGATGAGGACGGCGACGGCATCATTCTGGACACCGTCCGGGGCGACGGATACCGTGGCTATATGATGGTCGTATTGGATCCGGCCCGGGTGGTCATGTCCACAGATGTGGAAAGCTTTGGTCTGCGTGGCTACACGGTTGCAGAAATGGTCGCAAAATACGATGGCGTTGCCGGTATCAATGCCGGGGGCTTTCTGGATCCCAACGGCACCGGTAACGGCAGTATCCCGGATACCATGGTGGTCTCCGGCGGAAAAGTCTATTACGCAGAAAACGGCATTCGCAACGGCTTTGTCGGCTTCGACACAAACCACATCCTGCATACCGGTAAATTCACTGCTGCCACTGTACAGGAAAAGCAGATCCAGTCCGGTGTCTGCTTCGGACCTGTTCTGGTCTCCAACGGCGTTCCCATTGAGCAGACCAACAGCGGTTTAAATCCCCGGACCGCCATCGGTCAGCGCTCCGACGGTGCCATTTTGATGTTGGTCATCGAGGGACGCTCTGTCTCCAGCCTCGGCGCCACTTATCAGGATCTGGTTGAGATCTTCCTGTCCTACGGTGCTGTCAACGCCTGCAACCTGGACGGCGGTTCTTCTTCCATGATGTGGTACAACGGAGATTATGTCAACGACTGTGCTTCGGTCATCGGTATCCGCCCAGTGCCGACTGCTTTCGTCGTTTTGAAAAAGGAGGCGGTGCAAAATGGATAAGAAAAACCGGCATTTTTCCTTTTTCTACCTGTTTTTAATGATCTGGGCAGGCGTTTTCCTGCTTGCCACCGCCCTTGGGCTGCGTTGGTTCTGGGGCTATATCGCCTCCTACGAAAACTCCCGGCCCCACATTGCCACAGACACTTACATGGAGCAGTTGACCGTCTCCCACATCTGCGATGAGATCTTGCCGGCTCTGCTGCCTCAGATCGACAGCAGCATCCAGTCAGAAGCACAAGCTCGTGAAGTGTTGGAGCAGGCCCTTCAGAAAGAGCTTTCCTGCACCAAGCGCACCCAGCAGGACAATGACGACACCCTGGTCTATGTACTGCGCTGCGGCCCTCAGGTCATCGGCAGCGTCACCCTCACCACCGGTGAAACAGATCGCTATGGTTTTTCTCCCTGGTATGTGCAATCAGAACAGTTCGATCTTTCTTATCTGCTCCGGTCGGGTAGCGAAGTGACCGTACCCGAGGATTGCACCGTCACGATCAACGGTCATGTGCTGGTCAGTGATCACGTAAAACAGGCCGATATTCAATACGAAGTCATGTCCGATTTCTATGGCAGCTATGACCTGCCTACCCGCACCTGCTATCACTGGGGTAGCCATCTGGGAGAGATCACGGTTTCCGTGACCGACGCTTCCGGATCCCCCTTTGACCCGGACACCACGCCCAAGATCATTCTGGACAACTGCACTGACACCGAAAAGGCAGAACTAGATACCATCAGCCAGGATTTCATTACAGCATACGTCCATTTCACCTCCCAAACCGGTGGCAAGACCTACCAGAATTTGAATCGAGCCTGCCAGTTTGTGGTCTCCGGCGGCAAGCTGGAACAGCGGCTCAAGGATACGGTTTCCGGTCTCAGTTGGGTCACGGACCGGCACGCTTCCATCGAATCCATTGTCGTAGAGCGCTATACCAACATCAGAAACGGAAAATACCTGTGTCTTGTGACATACGTGGTCAACACCCGGGATCACACCGGCGCTGTTCGGCTGGAAAACAGCGAGCAACTGATTTTCTGCCAGACAGAAAATGGTTTACGGGCAGAGGCCATGATCACCGCTCACAACTGATTTTCTTCCGGACGATACGATATCCATAAAAAATGGGCCTGAAGCGTTTGCTTCAGGCCCAAATATTTTAGAATCTGCACTTTTCAGCGATGTAGTTTTTCAGCTCGCTGATGGGGATACGCACCTGTTCCATGGTGTCACGGTCACGGACGGTGACGCAGTTGTCCGCAGGGGTGTTCTCATCGCCCACGGTCTGGAAGTCCACGGTGATGCACAGAGGCGTGCCGATCTCGTCCTCCCGGCGGTAGCGCTTGCCGATGGAGCCGGAGTCGTCGAAGTCCACCATGAAGTCCTTGCGCAGCTCGGCGTAGATCTCCTCTGCCTTGGGGGTCAGCTTCTTGGACAAGGGCAGGATGGCTGCCTTAAAGGGAGCCAGCGCCGGGTGCAGGTGCAGCACGGTGCGGATATCGTCCTTGCCGTTCTTATCCTGGCCCACCACTTCCTCGTCGTAAGCCTCGCACAGGAATGCCAGAGCCACACGGTCACAGCCCAGAGAGGGCTCAATGACATAGGGGATATAGTGCTCGCCCTTTTCCTGATCGAAATACTCCAGGGACTTGCCGGAGGCCTCCTGATGGCGGCCCAGGTCATAGTTGGTACGGTCCGCAATGCCCCACAGCTCGCCCCAGCCGCCGCCAAAGGGGAACTGGTACTCGATATCGGTGGTTGCACGGGAGTAGAAGGCCAGCTCTGCGGGATCATGATCACGCAGGCGCAGGGAGTCTTCCTTGATACCCAGAGAGATCAGCCAGTTCTTGCAGAAATCCTTCCAGTAGGCGAACCACTCCAGATCGGTGCCGGGCTGGCAGAAGAATTCGCACTCCATCTGCTCGA
>CAZGTR010000139.1:0-3252 GCA_964528715.1 uncultured Oscillospiraceae bacterium
CCAGGTGGAGATCGCCCAGCAGGAGATCAGCGCTGGCACCGTGCAGAATGCCATCGACGCAAAGGTGGGCGATACCGTGACCATCAAGGGCATCGTCGCCGCATCTCTCGTGAACAAGGACGGATTCTACATCATCGATGACACCGGCATCATCGCAGTTTTGACCGATGCGGAAACGCTGGCAACGCTGCAGCAGGGCCAGGAGATCGTCATCGAAGGTGTGCGTGACTTCGACGGCAAGAAGGAGGACTCCACATGGGCCACCACCTGCGTCAAGGACGCAAAGGTGCTGGTGAATAACTACGGCACCCATGAATACAGCACCAAGAACTTCATCACCGGCAAGACCCTGGCTGATTTTGCCGCTCTGGATGTGAACGAAGATCACACCACCGAGGTGTATGTGGTGAAGGCCACGGTCACCTATGTGGAGACCCAATTCTACACCCTGTACACCCTGACCTCCGGCGATGTGAGCGTCAACCTGTACTGCGCCAATGGCAACCAGTATAGCTTCCTGAAGCCCTACATTGACCAAGAGATCACCCTGGAGCTGGTCCCCTGTAACTGGAGCAGCAAAAAGACTTACCCTGCCTGTATCCTGTCCATCATCACCGACAGCGGTAAGATCTACAACACCCTGAACTTTAAGACCAACGGTTGATTATGGAATACTTTGAAAAAGCCCGGCTTTGCCGGGCTTTTTTGCGTGCCGGATTGACATCGGAAAGGGAATGTGATACAATAAAACAAAAGTTCGAAAATGTCCGGTAACAGAAATTTCATACACCGGATGATTGCAAAATGGATGGTTGTATGTTATACTGAATAATATCATACACCCGGAGGCGTTTATGACTGAAATAACGGACTTTCAGCGGCAATGTGCCGCTTTCTTGCCAGAAATTGAGCTTCATTTTGAAGAACCGCTGGCAAAGCATACCTCCTTCCGCATTGGCGGTAATGCAGAGGTAATGGCGTTTCCCAAAAGTGAGAAGGAGCTTGCCCAACTGCTGCATTTTTGCAAGAATATGGGCGTGAAGCCTGCCATTTTGGGTGCAGGCACCAATGTCCTGGCCCCGGACGAGGGGATGAAGGGCATGGTCATTTGCCTAAAGGACGCACTGGATGGCATTGAGCAGCTGGATCCTCATACGATCCGGGTCGCAGCTGGCGTGACCATGACCCGGGCTGCGATCTATGCTGCCAATCTGGGCCTGTCCGGGCTGGAATTTGCCCACGGTATTCCGGGAACGGTTGGCGGCGGCGTGTATATGAACGCCGGTGCCTACGGCGGGGAAATTTGCCAGATTTGCAAAAGCGTGGATGTGATGGACGAAAACGGAAGCGTGCGGACGTACACCGGCGCAGAAATGGCCTTTTCCTACCGACACAGCCGATTGGAGGAAGAAGGCGGCATTGTGCTCAGCGCTGTGTTTTCACTGACTGATAAGCCTGCCCAGAAGATCAAAGACTACATGAAAGAGCTGATGGGCAAGCGTTCTGCTTCTCAGCCTCTGGATCTGCCCTCTGCCGGTTCGGCGTTCAAACGCCCGGTGGGCGGCTATGCTGCTGCGCTGATCGATCAAGCAGGGCTTAAGGGCTTCACTGTGGGCGGTGCCGCTATATCTGAAAAGCACGCAGGTTTCGCCGTGAATTTGGGCGGGGCCACGGCGGCAGACGTGAAGGCGTTGCTGGCGCAGGTGTCGGATATTGTCTATGACAGATCCGGGATCCGACTGGAGCCGGAGGTCCGTATCTGGTAAAGAGAACAGGAGGGAAAAGCAATGGCTACCTCATTTTCCGGCACCGCCAAGGCGGAGATTTGCCGGATCATTCCACAGAAAAAATGCTGTGCAGTGGCAGAGTGCTTCGGTATTTTGCTGTTTTGTAACAGTTTTACGGCAGACGGTATTAAGATCATCACAGAAAGCCGGGAATTTGCGCAGAATTTGCCGAAATTATTCAAGAAAGCCTTTGGTGTCACCTTCGATCTGTTCCCGAGTCTGGAGGCAGGCGGAAAGTTGGTTTTTCAAATCAGTGACCCGGAGAAGGTCGAACAGATCATGTCTGCCTATGGTTTTGATATCCGGGATACATTGGCGCTCCATGTGAACCTGCCCATCGTTGAAGAGGAGTGCTGCAAGGTGTCCTTTCTCCGAGGGGCGTTTCTTGCCGGTGGCAGTGTTACAGACCCCTCCAAGGGCTACCACATGGAGTTGACCACGACCCACCAGAGCGTCGCCCGGGAGACCTTTGCCTTGATGCGGGAGGTCTTGGGCTTTGATCCTAAAAGTGCCCAGCGGGGCGGCGGGCAGGTGCTGTATCTCAAGCAAAGCGAGCTGATCTCTGATTTTCTCACCTTCCTTGGGGCACCGTTGGCAGCCATGGGCATTATGGAGGCAAGACTGGAAAAAGAGCTGAACAACAAGGTCAACCGCCGCTGCAATTGTGATGACGCCAATACATCCAAGGTGGTGGAGGCGGCCCAAGAGCAACTGGCGGCGATCCGTGTCCTGCGGGAGCGGGGAATGGTAGAGCAGTTGCCGACCAAAATGCAACAGGCCATCGAAGCCCGGGAAAAAAATCCGGAGGCTTCACTGACGGAGCTTGCTGCTATGATGGAGCCGCCCATTACCAAGCCTGCCATGAATAACCGACTGAAGAAAATGGTGAAATTTGCAAAGGAGGCTGTCCAATGAGCTTTGTACATCTTCATGTCCATACGGAATACAGCCTTCTGGATGGTGCCTGCCGGATCAATGGGATCATGGACCGGGTGAAGGAGCTGGGACAGAACGCCATTGCCATCACAGACCACGGCGTTATGTACGGCTGTATCGATTTTTATAAGGCGGCAAAAGCTGCCGGGATCAAGCCCATCATCGGCTGTGAGGTATATGTGGCCCGGCGACGGATGGAGGACCGGGTCCATGGCGTGGACAACGATCCTTATCACATGGTCCTGCTGTGCGAGAACCGCAAAGGCTATGAAAACCTGTGCCGCATGGTGTCGGAAGCGTTCACCAACGGCTTTTACGGCAAGCCCCGGGTGGATATCGACTTGCTGAAGCAGTACCATGAGGGCCTCATTGCCACTTCGGCCTGTTTGGGCGGTGCTGTATCCCAATTTTTGATGGAACAGGATTATGACGCAGCTAAGGCTTATGCTTTGCAGCTGGCAGAGATCTTTGGTCCGGAGCATTTTTATCTGGAATTGCAGGATCACGGCATTGAGGAGCAGGTGGCGGT
>CAZGTR010000140.1:0-3251 GCA_964528715.1 uncultured Oscillospiraceae bacterium
ATTGACAGGCTTGACCATGTAATCGTCCGTGCCGGAGAGAAAGCCTCGGCGCATATCGTCAAAGGCATCCTTGGCGGTGATCATCATGATGGGGATGGTGCTGCCGCTGCTGCGCAGGGCATGGACCAGAGCGTAGCCATCCATCACGGGCATCATGATATCGGAGATGATAAGGTCGTAATAATCGGTATCCAGTGCGTCCAGCGCCTCCTGCCCATTGGAGACACCCTTAATGGTATATCCCTTGGACAGCAGAACGTGGGTAAATAATTGCCGCAGCTCCAGATCGTCCTCTGCGATGAGTATTTTCAGCATGACAGAACCTCCGCTTTTTCGGATCGTTTTCTACATTTTAACCCAAAGAGCATGGAATTTCAACTGCGGAAATAGATACTTGCAAATAGATGGAAAATTGTTATAATAATGTATAAGAGTATACTACGGAAGTGTTACCATTTTCAAAAAGGGGTGGCTTTATGAGAAAAATACCTGCGTGGCGGAGGAAACTCTGGCTGACGCCCACCCAGACCATTGCCTGTGTATTTGCGGGGCTGATCCTTTTGGGTGCTGTCCTTTTGACTTTGCCGGTGGCTTCCCGGAGCGGAGAAAGCTGCGATTTCCTTTCTGCATTATTTACGGCGACCTCTGCCACCTGCGTCACGGGCCTTGTCATGTTCGACACCTGGACCCAGTGGAGTGGATTCGGGCAAGTGGTGATATTGTTGCTGATCGAGATCGGCGGCCTGGGCTTCATGTCTGTGGCGTCCACGGTGGTGTTTCTACTGCGGCGGCGGGTGGGCCTGCGGCAGCGAATGGTCATGGCTCAGGCAATGTCTGTCAGCGATATGGAAGGTATCGTGAAATTGCAAAAGCTGGCGATCGTGGGCAGCATTCTGGTGCAGCTGACCGGTGCGCTGATCATTACGGTGCATTTCCTGCCAGAATATGGCCTGCTGCGGTCGGCTCGGTGGGGCGTGTTCCATGGCATATCTGCCTTTTGCAATGCGGGTTTTGATATTTTCGGTTGTCTGGATCTGGGAAATAGCCTCATGGGATTCCAATCTGATCCGGTGCTTCTTTTGACACTTGGCACGTTGGTGGCGGTGGGCGGCCTGGGCTTCTTCGTTTGGGATGAAGTGATCCGGTTGCACAGCTGGAAGAAATTCAGCGTGTATACCAAGCTGGTGCTGCTGATGACCCTTGTGCTGATCGTCGGTGGTGCGGTAGGCTTCTGCCTGTTAGAGTGGAATAACCCGGATACGTTGGGGGCATTGCCCTGGCAGGATAAGCTGCTGGGCGGTCTGTTCCAGTCCTTGACGGTGCGCACGGCAGGCTTTGACGCTATCGGGCAGGGAAGTTTGACGGACAGCGGCAAGGCTTTGACCATGGTTCTGATGCTCATCGGTGGTTGCTCCGGCTCCACCGCCGGCGGCTTGAAGATCGTAACGCTGGTGGTGCTGCTCCTGTTTCTGTGGAGCAGATTGCGGAGCAGGGATACTGTGTGCGTGTTCAAACGCACCATCCCCCACACCCAGGTGCTGGATGCCATGACCATTGCCATGATCATGGTAGGGCTGGCCTTTTTCGGCGGGATGTTCCTCAGCGCTACATCTCCGGTGAGTTTTACAGATGGATTGTATGAGTCTGTTTCGGCTCTGGCGACTGTGGGCTTGACCACAGGTATCACCACAAGTTTGAGCGTGGCGTCCAAAATACTGATGATCGTGTATATGTATTTCGGACGGGTGGGCGTTTTGACCTTGAGTATTGGTTTCCTCATGGGAAATCGGGCAAAGGAGCGCTATCAATATGCCCAGACGAACCTTTTGATCGGATAGGAGGAAAAAGATGAGATCTTATGTTGTTGTTGGTCTGGGCCGGTTCGGTCAGGAGATCGCCCGGTTGTTCAGCGAAATGGGTTGCGAAGTTCTGGCAATGGATGTGCGCAGTGAGCTGGTGCAGCAGATCGCAAATGATGTGACGCAAGCGGTGGTAGCAGATGCCCAGGATAAGGGTGTGCTGAAAGCCCTGGGTGTGCAGGAGATGGACTGTGCTGTTATCGCCATCGGTGATGATTTGGCTGCTTCGGTGCTGGCGACCATGAATATGAAAGAATTAGGGATCCCTCAGGTGGTGTGCAAGGCCCATGATGACACCCATCGTCGGGTTCTGGAAAAGCTGGGGGCAGACCGGGTGGTGATCCCAGAGAAGGAATACGCTGCAAGACTGGCTCAAAGCCTGGCCTCTACGAATATTTTGGATTATATCGAATTGTCACCGGATTATGGCATTGCAGAGGTGCCAGCACCGGCATCCTGGCACGGAAAGACCTTGCGGGAACTGAATGTCCGGGCAAAGCTGGGGCTGAATATTCTGGCGGTACGTCGGGGCAACGGCATTGACGTATCCCCTGCTGCTGATTTTGCTGTGGAAAGCGGAGATGTGGTCGTGGTGCTGGGCAACAGCGCCGCATTGGAAAAGGTGCAAAAGCTGTGATGGAAACGAGAATTACTGCCCGAAAAAACCCGCTCATGCAGCAGATCCGTCGTCTGCTGACATCCAAAAAGGAGCGGGAAAAAGCGGGATTATTCGTCTCTGATGGGACGAAACTGCTGGAAGAGGCGATCAAGTATTACGACGGACTGGACACGGTGGTGCTGTCCGACGGTGTGGAAGTGGACATTCCGGACCATGTGAAGCTGGTGCGGGTGCCGGAGGACGTCATGCAGTCCGTTTCTCCCATGGAGACCCCCCAAGGGGCGCTGTTCCTGTGCCGATTGCCGGAGAAAAAGGAATTTGTCCCCAAGCCCGGAATGCTGCTGCTGGATGGATTGCAGGATCCGGGGAATATGGGTACCATTTTGCGCACGGCAGACGCTCTGGATGTTCCGGTGGCCCTGCTGGAAGGTTGCGCCGATCCTTATAGCCATAAGGTGGTGCGTTCTTCCATGGGCGCTGTGTTGAGAGTCCAGCCTGTGCAGACCACTTGGGAAGAAGCAAAGAAAAAATGCGCCGCAGCCGGTATCCCTATGGCTGTAACGGCTTTGACGGACCGGGCAGAGGATATCCGCAACGCCGACCTTTCGGCTATGGCGGTGGTCATCGGTAGCGAGGGACGGGGTGTACGTCCGGAGGTACTGGAAAATGCAGACCATGCGCTGATCATTCCTATGACAGCTCACTGTGAGTCGTTAAATGCTGCGGTGGCGGCGACCATTGTCATGTGGCAGATGAAAAAATAGAGAAAACAG
>CAZGTR010000141.1:0-3246 GCA_964528715.1 uncultured Oscillospiraceae bacterium
GGCAGCGCATCCGTTACGATGCCCTCAATCTCGATTACGTCGTCTTTTGCCAAGTTAGGAACCTCCTAGGTTGTTACTTTGCATTTCCCGGCTTAAATAAGCCAGATCTCTTCGTAATTCGCTGTTGAGCACTTTGTCGCCATGCCTTAGCTTGTCGGCGACTCTGGTCTCAGAGCGAAGGACCTTATCCAAATGCTTCCGCTTTTTTCGCTTCGGCTTTTCCAGTGTACGGTCCTTTCCATTTACCAGGTGCAGATAATCACCGTCTATATCCAGGACATAGAACAGTTTTCCTGTTTCCCGGCCGGCTGTGGCTACCACCACATCCGCAATGTCAATATCCGATAATCGTTCTGGGTCCATAGTTAAAGTCCTTCAGTGACGGTGAGTATTTCCGGCTCGCCGTCGGTGATGAGTACAGTATTTTCATAGTGGGCCGAGAGCTTTCCGTCGGCTGTGACAGTGGTCCATCCATCCTTGAGGACACGGACATCATAAACGCCCGCATTCACCATGGGTTCGATGGCCAGGGTCATGCCGGGGATCAATCTAGGACCACGACCGGGTGCGCCGTAGTTCGGCACCTCCGGTTCCTCGTGTAGCTGTGCGCCAACGCCGTGACCTACGAAGGAGCGCACAACCGAATAACCGTTAGACTCCACATACGTCTGAATGGCGTGGGAGATATCGGACACTCTGTGTCCGCGCTTGGCGAAGCTCAAGCCTTCAAAAAAGCTCTGCTTCGTCACTTGGATCAGCTTTTCGGCTTCGGCGCTAATGGCACCGCAGGGAAAAGTTGCTGCGCAATCGCCATGAAATCCCTTGTAGTACGCACCCACATCAACGGAGACGATATCCCCTTCCTTCAGGACATAACCGCCCGGAATTCCGTGGATGATCGTATTGTTGACCGAGATGCAAGCACTTGCCGGGAAGCCGTTGTAGTGCAGGAACGACGGTTTCGCGCCCTGACTGACGATGAAATCGTGAACGGCTTTGTCGATCTGCTTGGTAGTGACACCAGGTCTTACCATCTCCCCTGCCAAAGCACGGGCTGCCGCGGTAATCTTACAGGCCTGGCGCATTGAGATCAGTTCTCGTTCATTTTTGATTGCGATCATAACTTCACCCCAATTGCCTTCAAGATATCCTCATGGGCATCTGCGATGGACTGGTCGCCGTTGACAAGACTCAGCGTGCCATGGGCGGCATAAAAGTCCTTCAGCACCTCCGTCTGGTCGTGGTAGACCTGCAGTCGATGATGCACAGTTTCCGCTGCGTCATCCTTGCGGGTCACCAGTTCGCCACCGCAGAGGTCGCAAATACCCAGGGATCTTGGGGGATTGGCAACGATGTGATAGCTGGCGCCGCATTTGCTGCACACCCGCCGGCCGGTCATCCGGCCCTCGATCACATCATCGTCGATCTCTATGGAGATCACATGGTCGATGTGGATGCCCCGTGCCTCCAGCGCTTCCGCCTGGGACAGCGTGCGGGGCACGCCGTCCAGGATGAAGCCGTTGACACAGTCGTCCGCTGCCAGGCGCTGCTCGACAATGTCCAAAACAATGTCGTCGGGCACCAGGGAGCCTTCGTCCATGATCCTCTTGATCTTCATACCCAGCTCGGAGCCATTGCTCATGGCCTCCCGCAGGGTATTCCCGGTTGAGATGGCGGGGATGGAGAGCTTCTTCACCAGAAGCTCTGCTTGTGTCCCCTTACCGGCGCCGGGAGCGCCTAGTAGGATTAAATTCATCCTGCCATTCCTCCAGCTTAGTCCAAGAAGCCCTTGTAGTGCCGCATCAGCATCTGGGCTTCCAGAGCCTTTGCAGTCTCCAGTGCAACACTGACTACGATGATGATGGAGGTACCGCCGATGGACAGGCTGCTACCAAGGATGTTGCCAGCGACGATGGGCAGCAGGGCAACGATGCCCAGATACACAGCGCCGAACACAACGATCTTGTTGATGACCTTCTTAATGAAGTCAGCAGTGGGTTTGCCGGGGCGGAAGCCAGGAATGAAACCGCCGTTCTTCTTCAAGTTGTTGGAGATCTCCACCGGATCGTACTGGATGGAGGCATAGAACCAGCTGAAGAAGAAGATCAGCAGGAAGTAGCAGATGGCATAGATCCAAGAGGAAGAGGAAAATACATTCTTGTAAGCCCAGTTGGAAGTCCAACCGCCAAAGGCGCAGATCGTAGCGGGAAGAGATGCGATAGACTGTGCAAAGATAACGGGCATAACACCGGTCATGCTCACCTTGATGGGCAGGTTGGTGTTCTGGCCGCCGTAGATCTTGCGACCCACGACACGCTTTGCATACTGAATGGGGATCCGACGCTCAGCATCGTTAACGAAGACGATCAGAACGACCAGAGCAGCAGCGCCGATGGTCAGCAGAATGCCCTTCCACCAGGTCATGGCGATCAGGCTGCTGAACATATCGGGCAGACGGGAGACGATATTAGCGAACAGGATCATGGAGATACCATTGCCAATGCCATGCTCGGTGATCTGCTCACCCAGCCACATGACCACAGCAGAACCTGCGGTAAAGGTCAAGATGATGACCAGTGCGGGCAGGAAGCCCTTATCAGTGATAATGCCGGCGTTGTTCTTGAGCATCATGTAGTATGCCCAACCCATCAGCAGGCCCAGACCGACGGTGGTCAAACGGGTGATCATTTCGATCTTCTTCTTACCCTCTTCTCCACCATCCTTGCTCAGCCGCTCCAGTGCGGGGATCGCAATGGTCAACAGCTGAATAATGATGGAGGAGTTAATGTAGGGCTGAATGGACAGTGCCAGAACGGTAGCGCTGGAAAAAGCGGAACCGGACATGGCATTGTACAGACCCAGGATCGTATCAGACAGCTTCGTATTGAAGTAAGTCGTCAACGTGTCAACATCAATGTAGGGCACCGGAATGACATTGCCGATCCGGTACAGCAGCATGATGAGGACGGTGAAGATCAACTTTTTGCGCAGTTCAGGGATGTTCCAAGCGTTCTTGAGTGTCTTGAACACTTAAATCACCTCGGCCTTTCCGCCTGCCTGCTCGATTTTTTCCTTTGCAGACTCAGAGAAAGCCGCTGCTTTAACAGTAATCTTCTTGGTCAGAGTGCCGTTGGACAGCACCTTCAGACCATAGGGGCACTCATTGATGATGCCCTTCTCAATCAGCGCAGCGGCATCAACCACAGCGCCATCCTCAAAGCAATTCAGGACAGCCAGGTTGATGGC
>CAZGTR010000142.1:0-3164 GCA_964528715.1 uncultured Oscillospiraceae bacterium
GTGAAGGCATCCTGGCGCAGGCGGCGAGCCAGGCGGGTCTTATTCTTGCGGATCTGGCCCTCGATGGTGCCCACAGCCGCATCAATGGAAGCAAACATATCGGAAGTGCTTTCGTGTGCCCGGAAAATGGTGCCGGCGCCCCGGACGGTCAGCTCCACATTGTTCCGGTTCTTCTCCACAGAAAACACGATCAGTGCTTGCGCATCCTCCTCAAAATAACGGGCCAGCTTCATTACCTTTTTCTCGGCATAAGCATGGACATTATCGGGCAGCTTCACTTTCTTTTCACTGTACTGGAATTTCATATGCGACAGCTCCTTTCGTGTCACCGGTCTTCCGGTGTATTGTTACTATACCACGAAATACATCTGTCGGCAAGTTCCGAACAGTGTTTTTTCAAAAACTTTTTGTGAACAAAAAATTCCCGCCGAAGCGGGAATTTTTCAGTCTTCCAATTCGTCCTCATCGTCCAGCAGCTCTGTCATGGTCAAGTTATAGACATCCTCTGCTTTCTTTTCAAACAAGCGGCTCAGGCGCACCGCCTGACGCTGATCCGGTGCCACCAGTTCCAGGGTCATCAGGTTGCCCATTTCATCGTCCAAGGACATGATCACGGAAAAATCGCCACTATCCCGGGGGATCACCTGGGTCTTGACGAAGCTGCTGCGACGGATCTGCCGGTTGAACCGGGCAACCGCATTCTCCGCCCGCTGCTTGACCGTAAAGGCCACAGAGTCCTCCGTCAAAGATCCGGCTTCCCGGCCCTTTTCGGTGATCACATATTTTTCATCCTCCGCCTGCTCCAGATGGCCAGAAGCCACCAGCTCCGGGATGGCCGTACATACATCAAAATAGCTCAAGCAATCGTCCTGGTAGCAGAGCTCATAAATTTCCTGACTGCTCAAGGGATAATTCGATCGTGCCGTCACGAACAGGATCAGCACTTTCACATCCATCATATCATGGATAAAACCCAATCGTTGCATTTGTCTCACCTCATGCCATTATTATACAGAAACTGCGAAAAAAATCAAGATAAACTCTGCACGCACTTTCTGCTCCCGTCATATTCTGGAGCGAAAGGATGATTTTTATGACCGACACCGCCATTTACCCGGCAAGCGCCGCTCCAGCCATTGCCTTTGCTGCCGAATTTTTAAGCAACCACGGCCTGACCATTACACACACGCCCGAGGAGGCCACCCATTACTTATGTACTGTTCCCACACCCAAAGATACCATCTGTCCTGCCGGTGTAACGTTCATCGGTGGAAATCTGGCTCATTTGGCGAACGTTCCAAAGCTGGATCTGTTGCAGGATATGCACTATCTTGCAAAAAATGCCGCCATCACAGCCCACTGCGCCATGCGTCTGGGTGCCAACGCACTGACAGATACTTTTTCTGATCTGCCGGTACTGGTCATCGGCTGGGGGCGCATTGGAAAATGTCTGGCAGCGCAGCTAAAAGCTGCCGGGTGCCGTGTATCCGTCGCAGCTCGGAAGGGACAGGACAGGGCCATACTGGAAGCGCTGGGATACAGCGCCGTACCCATGGCTACGCTGCACCAGCACGCCAAAAACTGCCAACTGCTGTATAACACCGTCCCGGCACCGGTACTGGACACCACAGGGCTTTCCTGTGTTGCCATTGATCTTGCCTCTGTGCCGGGATTTGCAGGCGACCACGTGATCTACGCCCGGGGGCTGCCCGGAAAAATGGTTCCAAAAGCCGCCGGACGCTTGATGGGTGAAACCATAGCGCAACTATTGAAGGAGGGAAAAGTATGACCATTGGATTTGCAATGTGTGGCTCTTTTTGTACTTTTTCCAAAGTTTTCCCAGTCATGGCGACATTGGCCCGTGAACATACCCTGATCCCAATTTTTTCTCCGGCTGTTTGTGCCATTGATTCCCGGTTTGGCACTGCCGGCACCCACTGGATCACTGCTTCCACCATCTGCGGTCGAGCGCCGCTGCATACCATCGATGAAGTGGAACCCATTGGGCCAAAGAAGCTGTTAGACGCTTTGATCATCGCCCCCTGCACCGGCAACACTCTGGCAAAGCTCTCCCACGGCATTGCCGACACCGCCGTGACCATGGCAGCAAAGAGCCATCTGCGCAACGGTCGCCCGGTGATCATCGCCGTATCCACCAACGACGCTCTGGCTGGTGCCGCCGAGAACATCGGGCGTTTGCTGGCCCGGCGGCACTATTATTTTGTCCCCTTTGGGCAAGACGACGCCATTCACAAGCCCACCAGTCTGGTGGCAGATTTTGAACAACTTCCCGCCACGCTCAACGCCGCTTTGGAAGGCCACCAGCTCCAGCCCATTTTACTGTCTTGCACCCGGTAGGGTAGGATTCTACCGCCACAATGCGCCCTCTGCGGTGCAGGAAACCCCTTCATACAAAACAGCCCGGTGGAGACCACCGGGCTGCACTATATACAATATACAATATTAGATGCCCGCCAACTCTTTCAGTACAGGAGCCAGGTCGGTATTTTCCCAAGGACGGCCTTCCACGCCGAAGTGGCCCACTGCCGCAGTGGGAGCGTAGATGGGACGGCGCAGATCCAGTTTGCGGATGATACCCGCAGGGGTCAGATCCACAGTCTTGCGCAGCAGCTCGGTCATCTTCTCGTCGGAGATCTTGCCGGTGCCGTAACTGTCCACCCTGACGGAAACAGGCTGTGCCACGCCGATGGCGTAAGCCAGCTGCACCTGCACCTGGGTAGCAAGACCGGCAGCCACCAGGTTCTTTGCCATATACCGGGCGATGTAAGCAGCGGAACGGTCCACCTTGGTGGGGTCCTTGCCGGAGAAAGCGCCACCGCCGTGGGAGAAGTAACCGCCGTAGGTGTCCACGATGATCTTACGGCCAGTGAGGCCGGTGTCGCCGTTGGGTCCGCCGATAACGAAATTGCCGGTGGGATTGATGTGGATATGGGGCACATCCGCAATGTCAAAGCCGTAAGCATTCAGCACCGGGGCAATGACACCCTCCCGGATGTACTTGCGCAGCTCGCCAATTTCAAAATCGGCGCTGTGCATCACAGAGACCACCACGGTATCGATACCCACGACCTTGCCCTGCTCATCGTACTCCACGGAGACCTGGGTCTTGCCGTCGGCACGGAGCAGATCGTTGGAGTGGATGC